>JBKBUS010000117.1:0-5582 GCA_046290035.1 Brevundimonas sp. | reverse complement strand
GAAATCCGGACGCGGACTGGTCGAGGCCGGCCTTGTGCAGGGGCTTGTCGTCGCCGAGGACCGGGCCGGGTTCGTGATGGAGGTCGACACCTCTGAAGCGGCCCTCTACGCCCCGGTGCGCGACGCCGCGGAGGCGGCGCTGAAGGCCCTGCCCGGCATGGCGAGGGTCTCGGTCGTGCTGACGACTGAGGCGCCGGCCGCCACGGCTCGGCCGCGCACCGCGGGCCTGTCGCCCGAAGCGCAGCGGCAGGGCCGGGTTCAGGCGCCCAGGGCGACGGACCGCCCGACCCACGTGCGGCGCGTGCTGGCGGTCGCCTCGGGCAAGGGCGGGGTCGGCAAATCCACCGTGGCGGTCAATCTGGCGCTGGCGCTGAAGGCGCGGGGCCTTTCGGTCGGCCTGCTTGACGCGGACGTCTACGGCCCCTCGATGCCGACCATGCTGGGGATCGGCGGCCAGCCGGAGTATCGCGACGGCGCGCTTCAGCCCAAGGTCGCCCATGGTCTGAAGGCGATGTCGGTGGGCCTGCTGATGAAGGCGGACGACGCCATGATCTGGCGCGGCCCGATGGCGTCCCAGGCCCTGACCCAGATGCTGACCCAGACCGCATGGGGGACCGAGGATCAGCCGCTGGACGTGCTGGTCGTCGACCTGCCGCCGGGCACCGGCGACGTGCAGCTGACCCTGATCCAGAAGACGCCGCTGGACGGCGCGGTGATCGTCTCGACCCCGCAGGAGGTGGCGCTGGCCGACGCGCGCCGGGCGCACACCCTGTTCCAGCGGGTCGAGGTCCCGACGCTGGGCCTGATCGAGAACATGAGCGGCCCCATATTCGGCGAAGGCGGAACGGCGCGGGAGGCGGAACGGCTGGGCGCGCCGTTCCTCGGCGCGCTGCCTTTGGATGCGCGCGTTCGCGAGGGGGGCGACGCCGGCGTGCCCGTGATCGTGTCCGATCCGGAGGGCCCCGCGGCCCGCGCCTTCATGGCCATCGCGGAACAGGTGGCGAAGGCGCTGGAACGGGCTTAGGCTCGATCCCATGATCGACGTGCTCGTCACCACGGCCTGGCTCAGCCTCATCATCGCGGCGCGCTATCTGATCGTGGCCGGGGCGATGCACGCCTGGTTGTGGCGCGGCAAGGGCGCGGGCACGCGACTGAACGCGGTGGCCCCGTCGCGCCAGCTGATCCGTCACGAGATCGTTCATTCGCTGATCTCCACGCCGATCTACGCCCTGCCGGCGGCGATCGTGCTGGAGGCCTTCAAGGCGGGCGGGACGGCGATCTATCTGGATCCGGCGCAGCACGGCCTGTGGTGGCTGCCGGTCAGCTTTCTGGTGCTGCTGATCGTCCAGGACACCCACTACTACTGGACGCACAGGCTGATGCATGACCGGCGCCTCTTCGGCTGGGCGCATGCGGCGCATCACCGGTCCCGCGACCCCAGTCCGTTCGCCAGCTTCTCGTTCGACCCGGCCGAGGCGGCGCTGACCGCCTGGGTCATCCCGGCGCTGCTGTTCGTCATGCCGGTACACCTGGGGGTGCTGGTCGCGCTCCTTGTCTTCATGACCGTGACGGCGGTGATGAACCACTGCGGCTGGGAGCTGTGGCCGCAGAGCTGGGTGAGAGGCCGCATCGGGCGCTGGCTGATCACCGCCACCCACCACAGCCGCCATCACACGCACATGCGGACGAACTTCGGGCTCTACTTCCGGGTCTGGGACCGGCTGTGCGGCACCGATGCGATGCCGGAGGTCAGGTCTCAGGCCGGCTCGACCACCACGGCGGTGCCGTAGCACAGCACCTCGGTGATGCCGGGCATGATCTCGTTGGCGTCGTAGCGCAGGGCCACGATCGCATTGCCGCCCGCCTCTCGGGTATGCTGGATCAGCGACTCATAGGCCTCGGCGCGCGCCGTCTCAGCCAGCTTCACGTAAGCTCCGACGCGGCCGCCCAGCATGGACTGGAAGCCGCCGATCGCGTCCGAGACGACGTTGCGCGACCGGACGGTGATGCCGCGCGTCACCCCGATGACGCGGACGATGCGATGGCCGGGCAGGTCGTTGGCGGTGGTGGTCAGCATGGCGGCGCTCCTCGAGCTTCAGCGGCGTTCCAGCACCCGGAAGGTGAAGGCGTGGTCGTCCTTCTCGCCCGCCGGGTGAGCCTCGGACGATACCTCCACGAAGGCGGTCTCGTCGAACGGCGGAAACGTCACATCGCCGTCGGGCGCGGCGTCCACCTCGGTGATGTAGAGCCGCTTCGCCTTCGGCAGGGTGGTCTCGAAGATCTGGGCGCCGCCGATGACGCAGACCTCGTCGACGCCGTCCTCGCGCGCCTGTTCGCGGGCGATCCCGAGGGCGTCGGCCAACGTATGCACGACCAGGGCGCCCTTCGCCTCGAACGACTCGTCGCGGGTCAGGACCACGTTCAGCCGGCCGGGCAGGGGCTTCAGCGGCAGGCTCTGCCAGGTGGCTCGGCCCATGATGCAGGGCTTGCCGATGGTGATGGCCTTGAACCGCTGCAGGTCGGAGCGCAGCCGCCACGGCAGGTCGCCGTCGCGGCCGATCACGCCGTTCCGCCCGCGCGCGACGACCTGGACAACGTAAGGCTTCAAACCGCCACCGGGGCCTTGATGTGCGGCCAAGGCTCGTAGCCTTCGAGGGTGAAGTCCGCGAGCTCATAGGCGAACAGGTCGTCGCGGTCGGCGATACGCATGGTCGGGAAGGGACGGGGCTCGCGGGTCAGCTGGGTCTCGGCCTGCTCCAGATGGTTCAGATAAAGGTGCGCGTCACCAAAGGTGTGCACGAACTCGCCCGGCTGGAGCCCCGTCGCCCTGGCCACCATCAGCGTCAGGAGCGCGTAGGAGGCGATGTTGAAGGGCACGCCCAGGAAGACGTCGGCCGAGCGCTGGTACAGCTGACAGCTCAACTTTCCCTCGGCCACGAAGAACTGGAACAGGCAGTGGCACGGCGGCAGCGCCATATCGTCCACGTCCGCGGGGTTCCAGGCGGTGACGATGTGGCGGCGGCTGTTGGGATTGGTCCTCAGGTTGCGGATCAGGGTCTCGATCTGATCGATCACCCGGCCGTCGGGCGCGGTCCAGCTGCGCCACTGCTTGCCATAGACGGGGCCGAGTTCGCCCTCGGCGTCGGCCCATTCGTCCCAGATGCTGACGCCGTTCTCCTTCAGGAAGCGGATGTTCGTCTCGCCCTTCAGGAACCACAGAAGCTCCACGATGATGGAGCGCAGGTGCAGCTTCTTGGTGGTCAGCAGCGGAAAGCCCTGGGCCAGGTCGAAGCGGATCTGGCGGCCGAACACGCCCAGCGTCCCGGTGCCCGTCCGATCGTCGCGCCGCACGCCCTTGTCCAGGATGTCGCGCAGCAGGTCGAGATACTGCTGTTCCGGATGCTCGACCGGTTTCGCGGCGCGCGCGTCCACGTCGGTGATGACAGCGTGAGCGTTCATGGTCGCCAGCATGGCGCCGAATCACTTGGGAGAGGAGGTGGCGCGACGTCGTTCCACAGCTATTCGGCCTCCCGCTCGCGCCGTTTGCGGGCGGACGCCGCACGCTCGTTCAGGGCCCTCTGTCGACGGGTGACGAGCGTCTTGGGCAGGCCCGCGGTCGTGGGCGTGCGCCGCTTCACATTGGGCTTGAGCTTGCTGTAGCGGCGACGGGAGTAGGCGCGCGCGCAGTCCATGCAGTGGCGATAGTTCCGCGCCGCATAGGAGGCATGCCAGTTGCGGCCCTCGCTGAGGATCACCGAACACTCCCGACACCGCTGCATGCCTAACCCTTGAAACCGTCCTCGCGCAGGTAGGCTGCTTCTTCGGGCGTGGTCTCGCGACCGAGCGCCGCATTTCGGTGCGGAAAGCGGCCGAAGCGGACGATGATCTCGCGGTGATGCTCGGCCCAGCGGTCGTCCGGCTCGCGCGTCATGCGGGTCTGGAACAGCTCCACCTGGCGATCCTGGTCGCCCATGTCCTCCGAGTGCTGCAGCGGCAGGTAGATGAAGCGGCGCAGGTCGTTCTCCAGCTCCAGATCCTGATCCGCCGCGATGGCGCGGCGGGCGAACATCCGCGCCAGGGGATCGGTCGAGAACGCATGGCCGCTGTCACGCCAGACGTTCCTCGGAAACTGATCCAGCAGGATCACCAGCGCGAGCGACCCCTCCGCCGTCCTGCTCCAATCGTCCAGCCGGCGACGCGCCGCCATCAGGTGCGCGGCCATGAAGCGGCGTTCGAACTCGACGTCGAAGGCCTCGTTCTTGGCGAACCACTTGTCGGGCCCGGCGGCTTTCCAGAAGGCGACGACTTCGTTTGGCGCTATGTCATGGGTCATGAGCCAGAACCTAAGCGCGCCCCTGCCCGTGTTCCATGATCGGGACTGCGATCTGTCGATCATTCGCGGCAAGCGGGTGGCGATGATCGGCTACGGCAGCCAGGGGCGGACCCATGCGCTCAATCTGCGCGACTCCGGCGTCGACGACCTCGTCGTGGGCCTGAAGGCGGGGTCGGCGACCCGCGACGTCGCACGGGCCGACGGCTTCGAGGTCATGACGGCCGGGGAGGCGACCGCAGGCGCCGACGTGGTCGCCATCATGGTTTCCGACGAGGCGCACCGGGATCTGTGGCGCGACGAGATCGCGCCCAACCTGAAGCCTGGCGCGGCGGTCGTTTTCGCCCATGGCCTGTCGGTGCGGTTCGCCCTGGTCGAGCCCGGGCCGGACGTGGACGTGATCCTGGCCTCGCCCAAGGGCATCGGCCCGCGCATCCGCGAACTCTACGAGGCCGGGGAGGGGGTGTTCTGCCTGTTCGGCGTGCACCAGGACGCGACCGGCGGCGCACACGCGCTGGGCCTGTCCTATGCGGCGGCCCTGGGCTGCGGGCGCAAAGGCATCCTGGAGACGACCTTCGCCGCCGAATGCGAGAGCGATCTGTTCGGCGAACAGGTGGTGCTGTGCGGCGGGACGGTCGAGCTGGTGGACGCGGCCTTCATGAAGCTGGTGGAGGCGGGCTATCCGGCCGAGGTCGCCTGGTTCGAATGCTTCTACGAGCTGAAACTGGTGACGGACCTGTTGCATCGGCTGGGCCCGGCCGGCGCCTTCGCGCGGATTTCAAACACGGCCGAATACGGCGCCTATCTGACAGGGCCGCGCGTCATCGGAGAGGCCTCCCGCGCCGCCATGGACGAAGTCCTGGGCGAGGTGCGGTCCGGCGCCTTCGTGAAGCGACTGATGGCCGACTACGACGCCGGTTCACCCGATCTCGCGCGTCGCCGCCGGGCCCTGTCGAAGCGTCTGATCGAGCAGGCGAACCGGCGGCTGGACGACGTGGCGCACCACGCCCGGGATTGAGCGAACGCCGCGATACGGCCATGATCGCCGGGGCCCCCGTTCAGGAATACACCGATGATCCGATCGCTTTGTCTCGCCGCTTCGGCGCTCTCGTTGATCTGCGCGACGCAGGCCGCGGCGCAGTCCTCCTCGAATACGCGCACGACGACCACCACCACGGTCGAGCGCGAGGGGAACACCACCCGGACCACCACCACCACCCGCTCCCGCAGCACCGGGGTCTCGGTGGACACC
>JBKBUS010000116.1:0-5624 GCA_046290035.1 Brevundimonas sp. | reverse complement strand
TTCGGCCAGCTGGCGCCGGGGGCGAACAGGCAGGGCGCGGTCGTCGGGCCGGTGGCGGACGAGCTCAGGCGCTACATCGGTGAAGCGAGGCTGGCTCGCCCGGCGGTCATCGGTCATTCGATGGGGGGACTGGTGGCGCTGAGGGCCGCCGCCGACGCCGGGCGTCTGGGCGGCGCGGGGCCAGGGCGCGTGATGGTGGTGGACGCCTCGCCCTTCTTTCCCGCCTTGATCCATCAAGGGGCGACGGTCGGAGATGTGGAGCCGGTGGCGCGGCTGGCCTATTCGGCGGTGCTGTTTCTCGGCGCCGAGGCCGTCGCCGATCAGGGCTCGATCCTGGGCGGGCGGCTGGCGCCTCAGGCGGAGGCGGTGTTCTCCACCCTCGGCTGGCAGGGCGGCGATCGCGGCGTGATCGCCCAGGCGCTCTATGAGGTCATGACGCTGGATCTGCGGCATCGGCTCGTGGACGTGCGGGTTCCGGTGACGGTGGCTTACGGCTGGAGCCGCAACCGTGACGCCGCGCGGGGCCGGCTTTCGCCGCTGTTCCGCGCCGCCTACGCCAATCTGCCGGGCGAAGTCCGGTTCGAGCCGATCGAGGGGGCGGAGCACATGGTCATGATCGATCAGCCCGACCGCTTCCTCGCCGCCGTCCGCCGCTTCCTGGCGTGAGGGGGCGGAGCGGCGGGCGCCGCCATCTCACTGCCAGAGCCAGGCCGCCGTCGCCGCGTAGGCCGAGATGCCGATCAGCAGATTGAACGGGAAGGTCACGGCCAGCGAGGCGGAAACGAAGACGCCGGCGTCGGCCTCCGGCGCGGCGAGCCGCATGGCGGCCGGCACCGCGATGTAGGACGCGGACCCGGCGAGCACCGCCAGAAGCGTCGCATCGCCCTGGGCGAGACCTGCCTGTCGCGCCAGCAGAAGCGCGAGGATCCCTGACGCGATCGGGAACAGCAGGGCGAAGCCGACGACCGCCGGCGTCATCTTGCGGCCGTCGGCCATCAGGCGCCTCGCCGCGATCAGGCCGACGTCCAGCAGGAAGAAACAGAGCGCGCCCTGGAACAGGGGGCCGACGAAGACGTCGAGGCGCTCCATCCCCCGCTCGCCCGAGATCAGCCCCACGATGAAACTGCCGATGAGCATGACCGCCGCGGCGTTGACGAACACCTCGCGCAGGACCTTGGCGCGCTCGCCGGGTCGGCCCCGTCCGGCGCGGTTCAGCAGAATGAGCGCCGTAAGGATCGCCGGCGTCTCCATCAGGGCCAGGACCGCCGCCATATAGCCCGAAGAGTCGACGCCCTGCGCCGCCAGGTGCTGTTGCGCCGCCGCGAACGTCACCACGGAGACCGAGCCATAGGTCGCCGCCAGGGCGCAGATGGTCGGGCGGTCCAGTCGGGTCAGGCGACGAAGCAAGACATAGGCGAGCACCGGCGTCAGCGCGCTGAACGCCAATCCGATACCCGCCGCCAGGGCGAAGTCCGGAGTGAGCCCCGCCATGCGCGCCTCGACCCCGCCTTTGAAGCCGATGCACAGCATCAGATAGAGCGACAGGCTCTTGGCCGCCTGGTCCGGAAGGCTGAGGTCGGACCGCGCGAAGGCGGCGATCATGCCGACGACGAAGAAGAGGATCGCCGGCGAGGTCAGGAGGTCGAAAGCCGAAGTCATGGGCGCCCGTCTGGGTGAATGGCGCGCCGCAATGGCTCAGAGCGAACTCATCGCACAGAGCGATTGATGGAATGCCTGACATAAGAGATGCTGATGGAATGACGCCCACCCTCGATCTCGACCTCCTGCGGGCCTTCGTCGCCGTGGCGCAGGCGGAGAGCCTCACGCGGGCCGCCGCCCAGCTCGGACGGAGTCAGCCGGCGCTGAGCCTGCAGATCCAGAAGCTGGAGGCCGCCCTGGAGCGCCGCCTGTTCGACCGCTCCAAGGCCGGCGTGACCCTGACGGCGCAGGGCCTGGACTTCCTGCCGCACGCGACCCGCCTGCTGGCGCACAACGACGAGGTCGTCGCCCAGCTGCGCGAGACGTTCGTGGCGGGCGACGTGCGGTTCGGCGCGCCCGAGGACATCGCGACGACCCATCTGTCCTCCATCATCGCCCGCTTCGCCGAAGCGCATCCCCGCATCCGATTGTCGGTGACCTGCGACTTCACCAGCAATCTGCTGGCGCTGCTGTCGCAGGGCCGGCTCGACCTGGCGCTGGTCAAGCGGGAGCCGCAGCCGGGCGCCGATCCGGATCGGCTGTACACCGAGCCCCTGCGCTGGGCCGGTCGCGACATCGGGATGCTGGCGCAGGATCCCGTGCCGCTCGTCCTGGCGCCGGAGCCGGACATCTATCGCCGTCGCGCCCTGGCGGCGCTTCGCAAGGCGGGCAGGTCCTTTCGAGAGGTGTTCGTGTCGCCGAGTTTCGCGGGACAGCTGGCGGCCCTGCATGCGGGCCTTGGGGTGGCGGTCATGCCGTTGACCTTCGCTCCACCCTCGCTTCGGCTCGACGATCCCAGCCTGCCGCCGCTGGGCGCGATCGACATCGCGTTGGTGCACGCCAAGGGTCAGCGAACCGGACCCGCGGAGCTGCTGTCCCGGGACATTCGCCAGCTCATGAAGCAGGACAAGCGGCCGGCGGGACGTCTGGGCTGGAGCGATGATCTCACGACGTCCGCGACATCGCCCGTCTGAGCGCGGCGAAAAGGGCGCGCCCGAAGACCTCCGGTCCGCGCGAGTCGTCGGCCGCGAGCCAGGCCTCGGTGGCGTGACGCATGATGGCGATGGCGGCGGCGGACACCGCGATGATCTCAGCGTCGTCGCGAGCTCTGTCCGTGCGTTCGGCGATCGCCGTCGCCAGCGTGGTCTCCAGCGCGGCGTATTTGGCGTGGTCGCCGGCCTGAAGCGTCGGCGTCGTGGAGATCAGCCGGGCCAGAGCGCGCGCCTCGGCGCCCTGAAAGTCCCGCGCCATGTCGCTGAGCGCCCCTTCGGCCATGTCCAGCAGGGGCTCGTCGGCGGGGCGGCGGGCCACGGCCTCTGCCAGGCGGGGTGCGATCTCGACCTTGGCGGCGAGCGCCATCTCCTCTTTGGAGGCGAAGTAGTGGAACAGGCTGCGACGCGACACGCCCGCGGCCTCTGCGATCTGATCCAGCGTCACCGCCTCGAAGCCGTGCGTCATGAACAGGCGAAGCGCCGCGCCCTGGATCCGGGCGTGGGTCTCGCGTCGCTTGCGATCACGCAGGCCGAGCATCTGCACCTCTTGCAAAGTTGCATCAGGTGCAGATATAGGTCGGGCAGACGTCTTCGTTGATGGTTTCACGCCACCAAGGATAACGCCCATGGCCCGCTTCACCAGCCGCGATGTCCCGGATCAGGCCGGCAGGCGGATCATCATCACCGGCGCGAACTCCGGCACCGGCCTTGAGGCGACCAAGGTGCTCGCCGCAAAGGGGGCCGAAGTCGTCATGGCCGTTCGCAACGCGGCGAAGGGCGACGCCGCGCGGGCCGCCGTGCTGAGGGCCGCGCCGACCTCGAATGTGCGGGTCGAGATCCTGGACCTGGCCAGCCAGGGCTCGGTCGCCGCCTTCGCCGAGCGGCGGCTGACGGAGGGGCTTGCGGTCGACGTGCTCATCAACAACGCCGGCGTCATGGCCCTGCCCGAGCGCCAGGAGAGCGCGGACGGCCACGAACTGCAGCTGGCGACCAACTTTCTCGGCCACTTCGCGCTGACGGCGCGGCTGCTGCCGCTGCTGACGGCGGGGCGGGCGCGGGTGGTGCAACTGTCGTCAATCGCCCATCGCCAGGGGCGTATCCACCTGAAGGACGTGAACCTGACGACCGGCTATACGCCGTGGAAGGCCTATGCGCAGTCCAAGCTGGCGATGCTGATGTTCGCGCTCGAGCTGGACCGCCGCAGCCGCGCCGAGGGATGGGGGTTGACGAGCGTGGCGGCGCACCCGGGCTATGCGCGCACGGACCTGATCGCCAACGGGCCGCTGGCGTCGAGCTCGGCCTTCGTGCGGGCGGGCTTCCGCTATGTCTTCCGGCCGTTCATCGAGCCGCTGGTCAGCCATTCGCAGGCCGACGGCGCCCTGCCGATCCTGCTGGCGGCGACCGGGCGGGTGGAGCCGGGCGGCTACTACGGCGCGACCCGTCTGAACGAGCTGAAGGGGCCGGCCGGGCCGGCCGAAATCAAGCCGTGGGCCAAGGACGAGGCCGTGGCGAAGGCGCTGTGGGCCGAGGCCGAGCGCCTGACGGGCGTCCGCTTCGGCTGAGCGCGCACGCCAATGTGACATCTGGGCTCGCCCAACGGGCGTATCCTGCCTCCGCGTACAACAGAAAGAAGCGTTGGGAGGCGCTCTCGTCATGATGTCACGCGTACAAATGGGCGCTCTGTCCGGCTTGGCCGGGGCGATCGCCGTGGCGGTCCTGGAGGTCGCCAATGTCATCCTGGGGCCCTGGGCGGTCCCGTTTCCACGAATGATCGCGGCGATGCTCCAGGTCCCCGACATGACCGTCGTGGGCTGGGTCGGGCATTTCGTGGTCGGGGCGCTGGTGCTGGGGCCGATCTTCGGCATGCTGTGCCCGCGCCTGCCGACGGACACGCCCGAGACCAAGGGCATCCTGTTCGCGGTCGGGGCCTTCCTGGTGATGATGCTGACCGTGGCGCCGTTGTCAGGCGTCGGCATGCTGGGCGCCCGCGCCGGGCTCGGCGGCGTTCTGTGGATGCTGGGCGGCCACATCGTCTTCGGGATCGTTATGGGCAACGTCTATGCCCGCCTGGTCGCGCGCAACAAGCGCCTTGAGCGGGCGCACGCGATGGACGGGTTGGCGGCGCACTGAGGGCGGCGCCGATTAATCTCCTCCCCCTCGACGAGGGGGAGGAGCCAGGCGCGCGCGATCAGCTCAGGCGCTGACCGATCTGGGCGATGGCGACGTCGGCGAGCGGGTCGGCGCCGCCTGCGGCCAGGCGGGCCGCCAGAATACGCTCGGCCTGCTCGGCGGCCTGTTCGGCGGCCAGGGCCTTGACCTCGGCGAGGGCCTGCGCCTCCGCCTGGGCGATGCGCTGCTCGGCCAGCTTCTGGCGGCGGGCGAGGCTTTCCTCCAGCTGGACCCGCGTCTCCTCCTCGAGGCGACGGGCGTCGGCCTCGGCGGCGGCGAGCATACCCTGGGCCTGGGCCTCGGCCTCGGCCTTCTCGGCGCGGATCTGGGCCAGCAGCGCCTCGGCTTCGGCGCGCAGGCGGGACGCTTCGTCCAGCTCGGCCTGGATCTTCGCGGCGCGGGCGTCCAACTGGCCGGCGACCAGCCTGGGCACGCCGACGGCGATCAGGATGCCGAAGAAGATCAGCAGGCCGATGGCGACCCACAGCTCGGCGTTGGCGAAGGAATAGAAGTGGGGATCAAGGAAGTAGGGCATCAGGCGGTCCCCTTCATCTCGGCCGCCGTCGGCGCCTTGCCGGTCAGCTTGGCGACCATGGCGGCGGCGGTGTCGGCGGCGACGGCGCCGACGGAGGCCAGGGCGCCGTCACGGGTCTTGGCGATCTCGGCCTCGGCGGCGGCGATCCTGGCGTTCAGCTCGGCTTCCTGGGCGGCGGTGCGGGCGGCGGCCTGCTCGGCCACGCGGGCGCGGGCGGCGGCGGCGGTGGC
>JBKBUS010000115.1:0-5668 GCA_046290035.1 Brevundimonas sp. | reverse complement strand
AGGGCGGTCGTGCCGACCGGCTCCAGCATGAACATGGTGTAGAAGGTCGCGACCTCCAGCACCCGGATGTAGGGCATGCCCAAGAGCTCGGCGATCGCGCGGATCGCGGGCTCGGAGACCCAGCCCTCCTGCTTCTGCACCAGCCACAGGATCGGGATCACCGCCGACTGGCGGCGGTCGGCCGGATACTTGGCGATCCACCAGTCGGCCTTGGCCTTGGTCGCCTTCGAGAAGGCGAAGGTCGCCGGCTGTTCCTTGGCGAGACGACGGACGGACATCAGACGGCCTTCTCAGACTTCATGAGGCGCAGGCGAACACGGGCCGCCTGGACTGGCGGCAACGCGAAGAACAGAAGGCGCGCCGCGAGGCCGCCCGCGCTGGGGACCAACCAGCCCATGAAGCCATCGACGGCGGGAGCGAACGCCAGGACGGTGGATGCGCCAGCCACGAAGGCGGCCAGCCAAGCACTTGTGAGGGCCACGTCCGCCACGAAGCCGCGGGGACCGGCGGGATGGCGATGCATCCGCTCCGCACCACGGACCGCTTCGACGAAGACAACCGCCCCATAGGCGACAAGGACGAAAACGAGGGGCGCCGTCACCGGTCCACTTCTCCGAAAACGATGTCGAGCGAGCCCAGGATGGCGGAGACGTCGGCCAGCATGTGGCCGCGGTTCATCCAGTCCATGGCCTGCAGGTGGCGGAAGCCGGGCGCGGAGATCTTGCATCGGTACGGCTTGTTGGTGCCGTCGGACACCAGATAGACGCCGAACTCGCCCTTGGGCGCCTCGACGGCCGCGTAGACCTCGCCTTCCGGCGTCCGGAAGCCCTCGGTGTAGAGCTTGAAGTGGTGGATCAGCGCCTCCATCGAGCGCTTCATCTCGCCCCGGCGCGGCGGGACGATCTTGTTGTCCTCGACCATCACGGGCGCGCCGACGTAGTTGCGCAGGCGGTGGATGCACTGCTCCATGATCCGCACCGACTGCTTCATCTCCTCGACGCGGACGAGGTAGCGGTCCCAGCAGTCGCCGTTCTTGCCGACGATGACGTCGAACTCGAGGTCGGCGTAGCACTCATAGGGCTGCGACTTGCGCAGGTCCCAGGCGATGTCGGAGCCGCGCAGCATCACGCCCGAGAAGCCCCAGGCCAGCGCGTCCTCCTTCGACACCACGCCGATGTCGACGTTGCGCTGCTTGAAGATGCGGTTCTCGGTGACCAGGCTCTCGATGTCCTTGAGCGCCGCCGGGAAGGTCTTGCACCACCGGTCGATGTCGTCGATCAGGTCGGCCGACAGGTCCTGGTGCACGCCGCCGGGCCGGAAGTAGTTGGCGTGCAGGCGAGCGCCCGAGGCGCGCTCGTAGAACACCATCAGCTTCTCGCGCTCCTCGAAGCCCCAGAGGGGGGGCGTCAGGGCGCCGACGTCCATGGCCTGGGTCGTCACGTTCAGCAGGTGCGACAGGATTCGGCCGATCTCGCTGTAGAGCACGCGAATCAGCTGCGCCCGGTAGGGCACGTCGATGCCCAGCAGGCGCTCGATGGCCAGGCAGAAGGCGTGCTCCTGGTTCATCGGCGAGACGTAGTCCAGCCGGTCGAAGTAGGGCACGTTCTGGAGGTAGGTGCGCGCCTCCATCAGCTTCTCGGTGCCGCGATGCAGCAGGCCGATGTGCGGATCGACGCGGGTCACGACCTCGCCGTCGAGCTCCAGAACCAGGCGCAGCACGCCGTGCGCGGCGGGGTGCTGCGGGCCGAAGTTGATGGTGAACTTGCGATCGTCGAGCGCGCGGGCGTGCTCGCTGCGGGTGTCCAGCGGCATGTCGGCGAAGACGTCGACGTCGGTCGTCGGGGTCACGGGGGTCTTGGCGCCGTCAGCCATCAGCGAGGTCCTCGTCCAGCGACGCCTTGCGTCGCGTCAGCGCCACCAGCCAGCCGAGCGCGAGCGTCAGCACGCCCATGCCGGAGACGGCCGCCGTCGAAATCTCCCAGTCGCCGGTCAGCACCGCGATCGCCAGCGGCGTCGAGAGCAGCACCGCCGAGGCCCCCAGGAGCGCGCTCTGCAGCTCGCCCGCCGACAGCCTGCGGATGCCGGCGCCGACGGCCAGACACACCACCGCGACCATGATCGCCACGCCCAGCGTCTGAAGCTGCCCCTGCTCCACCTCCGGCGCGCGCGTGAACCAGCCGGTCAGCCGAGCCCCCAGCGTGAACAGAAAGGCCGTCGAAAAGGTCACCAGGAAGAACGAGGCGGCGGACCGGGCGGCGGTGCGGTTCATGACCCATCATCCCTTGGCCTTGGGCGGTTCGCCCGGCTGAGCCTTCTCATCGCCCGGCAACACCGGCGCCGGGTACTCAGCCCCTTCCCAGGGGGACAGGAAATCGAACTGACGGAACTCCTGCTGCAGGCGCACCGGCTCATAGACCACGCGCTTCTGCTCTTCGTCGTACCGGACCTCGACATAGCCGGTCATCGGGAAGTCCTTGCGCAGCGGATGCCCCTCGAAGCCGTAGTCGGTCAGCAGGCGGCGCAGATCCGGATGGCCGGAGAACAGCATGCCGTACATGTCGAACGCCTCGCGCTCGAACCAGCCGGCGGACGGATAGACGTCGACGACGCTCGGCACCGGCTGGACCTCGTCGGTCGCCACCTTGACGCGCACCCGCACGTTCCGGGTCAGCGACAGCAGGTGATAGACCACCTCGAAGCGCTCGGCGCGGTCGGGATAGTCGGCGCCGCACACATCCAGCAGCTGCTGGAAGCCGAAGCGGTCCTTGAGCGCGGTCAGCACCTCCACGATCCGCTCGCGCGGCGCGACCAGCGTCAGCTCGCCGAACGCCACCTGGGCCTCGACGCCCAGTTCGGCCACCATCTCGGTCCCCAGCGGGGTCAGCGCGGCCTCGGTCGCCGCGATCCGCTCCAGCGCGTTCATCGCTCGATGGTCCCCGTGCGACGGATCTTCTTTTGCAGCTGCAGCAGGCCGTAGATCAGCGCCTCAGCGGTCGGCGGGCAGCCTGGCACATAGACGTCGACCGGCACGACCCGGTCGCAGCCGCGCACCACGCTGTAGCTGTAGTGGTAGTAGCCGCCGCCGTTGGCGCAGCTGCCCATCGACACGACGTAGCGCGGGTCGGGCATCTGGTCGTAGACCTTGCGCAGCGCCGGAGCCATCTTGTTGGTCAGGGTGCCTGCGACGATCATCAGGTCGGACTGACGCGGGCTGGCGCGCGGCGCCATGCCGAACCGCTCCAGGTCGAAGCGCGGCATCGAGGCCTGGATCATCTCCACCGCGCAGCACGCCAGACCGAAGGTCATCCACATCAAGGAGCCCGTGCGCGCCCAGGTGATGACGTCGTCGAGCGCCGCCGTCAGGAAGCCGTGCTCGGCCAGTTCGGTGTTGACGGCCTCGAAGAACTTGTCGTGGACGGCGGGGTCATAGCCCTGGACCGTCGAGCGCGCGCCCTGGCCGTAGGGCGTCAGCGCCGAGGTCGGCCCCTCGATCTTGGGTGTGATCACTCCCATTCCAGCGCGCCCTTCTTCCACTCGTAAAGGAACCCGACCGTCAGCACGCCCAGGAACGCCATCATCGACCAGAAGGCGAAGATCATGCCCTCCCGGCTCAGGTCGAACATCGACACGGCCCAGGGGAACAGGAAGGCGACCTCGAGGTCGAAGATGATGAAGAGGATCGACACCAGATAGAACCGCACGTCGAACTTCATCCGCGCGTCGTCGAAGGCGTTGAAGCCGCACTCGTAGGCCGACAGCTTCTCGGTGTCCGGGTTCTTCGGCGCCAGCACGAAGGCGGCGACCACGAACAGCAGACCCAGAACCGCCGCGATCCCGAGGAAGATCACGATCGGCAGATAGTCGAGCAGGAATTCGGTCATAGGGATGCCTTGAGCCGCCGGGGAGGCGGCGGATTCGGCGCTTTCTAGACCTACTCCCCGCGCCGTTCAAACCCATGCGTCGAAACGTTTTTCTTGCGATTGGCTCGCAACTCGCGGCGTCTTGGCGCTTGCCAAGCCGAGCCGTCGTGCCTCCATATGCGCGCTCGTCAGCAACAAGCGCGGGAGAGGCGTGTGGGGATCGGCAACGGCATTCTCGGATTCGTGGAGAAGGCGGGCAACCGCCTGCCCGATCCGGTCTTCATCTTCGTCTGGTTCATCGGCTTCCTGGTGATCGGCAGCGTGGCGGCGGCGGCCTATGGGCTGAGCGCCGTCAACCCGGTGGACGGCCAAGCGGTGGCGGCGCAGAGCCTGCTGTCCAGCGAGAACCTGCGGCGACTGTTCGTCGACATGCCCAAGACGCTGACCGGGTTCGCCCCGCTGGGCTATGTGCTCGTCGTGATGCTGGGAGCCGGGGTCGCTGAACGCACCGGTCTCTTCTCCGCCGCCATGCGCGCCGGCATCCGCAGGGCGCCCAAGGCGCTGCTGACCCCCATCGTGGTGTTCGTCGGCATCGTCTCGAACCACGCGTCGGACGCGGGCTACGTGGTGCTCGTGCCGCTGGCGGGCCTGGTCTTCGCGGCCGCCGGTCGTCACCCGGTCGCGGGCATCGCCGCCGGCTTCGCGGCAGTGTCGGGCGGGTTTTCGGCCAACCTGTTCCCCGGTCACCTCGACGCGCTGCTCCTGGGCCTGACCGAACCGGCCGCGCGGCTGATCCAGCCCGACTGGACCGCGAACATCGCCGGCAACTGGTACTTTATCGTCGCCATGACGGTCGTGTTCGTGCCGTTGGCCTGGTTCGTGACCGACCGGATCATCGAGCCGCGCCTGGGCCCTTGGCAGCCGACGGCGGACGCGCCGGTGCAACTGAGCGATTCCGAATTGTCGCGCGAGGAGAAGCGCGGCCTGTGGTGGGCCGGTCTGGCGGCGCTGCTGGTCATCGGCGCCTGGACCGCCATGTCGATCATGCCCAACGCGCCTCTGATCGACGCCGCGGCCGAGCCGACCGAGCGGATGACGCCCTTCTATCAATCACTGGTCGCCGGCTTCTTCGTATTGTTCCTGGCCACCGGCGTCGCTTTCGGCGTCGCCGCCAAGACGCTGAAGGACCACCGCCACCTGGTGAAGATGTTCACCGAATCGATGGCGGTGATGGCCCCCTACATCGTGCTGGCCTTCGTCGCGGCGCACTTCGTGGCCATGTTCAACTGGTCGAACCTGGGCGTTATCCTCGCCATCTTCGGCGCGGAGCAACTCAGGGCCAGCGGCCTGCCGGCCTGGCAACTGCTGATCGCCATCGTGCTGCTCGCGGCCTCGGTGAACATCTTCATCGGCTCGGCCTCGGCCAAGTGGGCCGCGATGGCCCCGGTCATAGTGCCGATGCTGATGCTGCTGGGCATCAGCCCCGAGATGGCGACCGCCGCCTACCGCATGGGCGACTCGGTCACCAACATCATCACGCCGCTGATGGTCTACTTCCCGCTGATCCTCGGGTTCTGCCAGCGGTGGGTGCCGGGCTTCGGGGTCGGCAATCTGATGGCGACGATGCTGCCCTACTCCTTCTTCTTCCTGATCGGCGGGGCCATCATGACCGGCGCGTGGGTGTTCCTGGACCTGCCGCTAGGGGGCGGCGAGACGGTCCACTATGACCTGAACGAGGCCAAGAATCCAGTAATCCCACAGTTTTTCGAGGATGATGTCAATTTCATGACCGGCTTGGATCCAATCTA
>JBKBUS010000114.1:0-5686 GCA_046290035.1 Brevundimonas sp. | reverse complement strand
CTGACGCTGACCCTGTCGACCGCGGGCCTGCCGCTTGAGGGGATCGGCTACATCATCGCCATCGATCGCGTGATCGACATGATGCGCACCGCCACCAACGTGACGGGACAGATGCTCGTGCCCGTGCTGGTCGCGAAGGAGGAGCGCATGCTGGACGTCGAGGTCTATGACGGCCGCGTCGCCTGGCTGCCCGGCGACCCGACGGCGGAGGAGCCCGAGAGCGTGCGCGCCTCCGGCATCTGACGCGGGACGACGGCGGCCAGAGCGGCTGGACGCGTCGCCCGAAACGAAGACGGGCCGGGGATCGCTCCCCGGCCCGCTGAAGGTCTCGACGTGAGGCCAGATTACTTGATCTGGACCTTGGCGCCGGCTTCTTCGAGCTTCTTCTTGATCTCTTCGGCTTGCTGCTTGGAGACGTTCTCGACGACGTTCTGCGGAGCGCCTTCGACCAGGTCCTTGGCTTCCTTCAGGCCCAGGTCCGAGCGGACGCCGCGAACTTCCTTGATGACGTTGATCTTCTTGTCGCCGCCGTCGACCAGGACGACGGTGAACTCGGTCTGCTCCTCGGCAGCTTCGGCCGGGGCCGCGCCGCCGCCGGCGCCGCCGGCCGGCATGGCCATGGCCACCGGAGCGGCGGCCGAAACGCCCCATTTCTCTTCCAGCAGCTTCGCCAGTTCGGCGGCTTCGAGAACGGTCAGCGAGGACAGGTCTTCAACGATCTTGGACAGGTCAGCCATGATTCAGTTTCCTTCGGGGAATGTTGGATTGAGGTCTTGAATGGAGATGGAGGGGTCTCAGGCGGCGTCCTTGGCGGCGTAGGCGCCGACGACGCGAGCCAGCTGGCCGGCCGGGGCCTGGATGACGCCGGCGACCTTGGTGGCCGGGGCGTTCAAGAGGCCGATCAGGCTGGCGCGGATCTGGTCCAGCGACGGGAGCTTCGACAGAGCCTCCACACCCTTCGCGTCCAGGACCTTTTCGCCCATGAAGCCGCCCTGGATGACGAACTTGTCGTTACCCTTGGCGAACTCGCTCGTGACCTTGGCGGCGGTCACCGGATCCGGCGCGAAGGCGATCCCGACGGGGCCCTTGAACAGCGTGTGGTAGTCGCTGCCTTCGGACGCCTCGAGGGCCTTCAGAGCCAGGCGGTTCTTGACCACCTTGAACGCGGCGCCTTCCTTGCGAAGGCGGCCGCGCAGGTCTTCCATCTCCGCAACGGTCAGACCCAGGTTGTGGGTCACGACCACGGCGCCGGCGTCGGCGAAGACGCCCTTCAGCGTCTCGATCGACTCGGCCTTTTGTGCGCGGTCCATTGCGGTCTCCGTTTACGCGTTCGCCGCCGGGACAGGCCCCGACGGCGTGTGGCCGCGCCCACGCGAAAGCGTGGTCACAGCCGGTCGTCTTGTCCGAAGGAAGGCTGAACCCGATGCGCTCGCCCCGCGATACGCGGGCCGACCGGTCGAAGGTTCATCGCATCCCCATCTCCCCCCAGGGCGGAACGGCCGTTCCGCGCTTACGATCCAGGCGACCCCTGGACCCCGAAGTTCTCGGACAGGTCCGCGTCGACGAAAGGGTCGGCGCGGAAAGCGGGCTCTATAGACGAAGCCGCGCGGAAATCAACCGATCAGCTCTTGGCGGGGGCCAGAGGCACGGCGGAGGTGCAATCGAACTCGGCGCAGAACTTGGACACCAGCTCGCCGGCTTCCTCGATGGCGATGGCGTCGATCGCCGGCTGGAGTTCGACGGCGAGCACGACGCTCTTGCGCATGATCTCGCGCCCCATCGGCGTGTCGAAGAAGTCGACTAAGGCGGTGAGCTCCTCGAGGGTCAGGCGCCGGGCGTATTCCGGAGCCATCGCCTCGGCCACCTGATCGACGATGCCTTCGGCGAACCCGGGAAGCTGTCGGCGCATCCATTGCGCTTCAGGCCCGTCGGGATCCGGGTACTCGGCGACGATGGCGTCGGCCATGTCCGAGAAGACCTTGTTGAGGTTCTCCCCGGTCGACAGCGCGATGTAGCGCTGGGCCAGCGCCTCGCGCTCGGCGAGGTCGTCGCCCGCCTCCTGCGCCTGGGCCGCGCCGCCCAGCAACGCCGCCGCGAGAACGCCCGAAAGCAAGATTCTGAACACCGTCCGCTCCTCCGCCGTCTCGGGCGCCACGCCGCCAGATGGGCACAGGACGCCCGGCCAGCCAAGCGGGAAACGTGATGAACGCGGGCGGGCTACTCGATGACCTCGCCCGGCTCGTAGAGGTGCGGCTCGAAGGTCGCCAGCGCCATGATGGGCCGCATGCCGTCGACCACGTCGGGGTGACGGGTCATGGCCTTCCAGTCGGCGGCCGTCTCCCACACCACGTAATTGGCCACCGTGCGGCCGTTCACGCCCCGGTGCAGCGTCGCGGAACGGAAGCCCTGAAGGCCGCGCTGGACCCGGTTCAGGGCGGTCAGGTGCTCCACCAACTCGTCCTGCTTGGACGCCTCGCACTTGAAGACGTTGATCAGGATGACGGGCGAGACGTCCTCGAGGTCGGTCATGGCCACTTCACCTCCGGCGGCATGGAACTCAGGATCGACTCGACGTTGCCTCCGGTCTTCAGCCCGAAGGTCGTGCCGCGATCATACAGCAGGTTGAACTCGACGTACCGGCCGCGCCGGATCAGCTGCTCCTCGCGCTCCTCCGGCGTCCAGGCCTCGCCCATCCGGCGCCGCACGATCTCGGGATAGACCTGCAGGAAGGCCTCGCCCACGTCGCGGGTGAAGGCGAAGTCGCGCTCCCAGTCCCCGGTGTCGTGGTGATCGTAGAAGATGCCGCCGATCCCGCGCGGCTCGTTGCGATGCGGAAGAAAGAAATACTCGTCGCACCAGGCCTTGTAGCGCGCGTGCCAGGACGGGTCGTGGGCGTCGCAGGCGGCCTGCATCGCCGCGTGAAAGGTGATCGCATCCGGCGCGTCCTGACGGCGGTCGACGTCGAGCACCGGCGTCAGGTCGGCGCCGCCGCCGAACCAGCTCTTCGTGGTGGCGATGAAACGGGTGTTCATGTGCACCGCCGGCACGCGCGGGCTTCTGGGGTGGACGATCAGGCTGATCCCGGTGGCGAAGAAGCGGGGGTCCTCCTCGGCGCCCGGCACCTGCTTGGCGTAGTCGGCGGGGAAGGTTCCATGCACCGTCGAGACATGGACGCCGGCCTTCTCGAACAGCCGGCCGTGCAGCATGCCCATGACCCCGCCGCCGCCTTCGGCCCGGCTCCAGCCCGTGCGGACGAAGCGGCCCGCCTCGCCGGGAAACAGATCGACGGAGGCCTCGTCCTCCAGAGCCTCCAGCGCGGCGTGGATGCGGTCGCGCAAGCTCTCGAACCAGGTCCGGGCGCGGGCCTTGCGATCGTCCATGACGGCGGGGTCGGTCATGGGCGCCTTCAAGCACAGGCGGATGCGTCGCGCCATGCCGCTTGCGCCCCGGGAAGGCGAGGCTGCAAAGTCGCGCGTCAGTTCTGGAGCCCTCGATGATCCGCACCGTTCTCGCCGCCGCCCTGATCGCCGCCGTCGCCGCGCCCGCGGCGGCCCAGCAGAGGCCGGAGCATGACCGGGTGATGCGTCTGCTCCAGCGCACGCCGCTGATCGACGGGCACAACGACCTGCCCTGGGCGGTGCGCCAGGACTTCAACTCGGACCCCTACGCCGTGGATCTGAACAGCGACCTGTCGGGCTCGACCGAACTGCACACCGACATTCCGCGCCTGCGCGCCGGCGGCGTGGGAGGACAGTTCTGGTCCGTCTATGTGCCGGCCGGCCTGCCGCCCCTGGAGGCGGCGCGCGCCACCTTCGAGCAGATCGACCTGCTGCGCCGCATCGTAGCGGCTCACCCCGACGCCTTCGAGATCGCCCTGACCGCCGACGACGTGGTGCGCATCCATCGCCAGGGACGCATCGCCAGCCTGATCGGCATCGAGGGCGGCTATTCGATCGCCGACTCGCTGGGACTGCTGCGCGAGTTCCAGAGGGCGGGGGTGCGCTACATGACGCTGACCCACTCCACGACCACCAGCTGGGCCGACTCCGGCACCGACGCGCCGCGCCACGACGGCCTGTCGCCGTTCGGCGAGGCGGTGGTGCGCGAGATGAACCGCATCGGCATGCTGGTCGACCTGAGCCACGTCTCGGAAGCAACGATGGTCGACGCCATGCGGGCGTCCGACGCGCCGGTGATCTTCTCCCACTCCTCGGCGCGGGGGGTGACGGACCATCCCCGGAACGTGCCCGACCGCGTGCTGCGCGCCCTGCCCGAGGACGGCGGGGTGGTGATGATCACCTTCGTGCCGGGCTTCATCAACGAGGCGGTGCGCCAGTGGGGCGCCGCGCGCGCGGCCGAGCAGGCGCGGCTGCGCAGCCTTCATCCGGAGGCGGCCGAACGCGTCACCGAGGGACTGACCGCGTGGGACGCGGCCCATCCGGCGCCGCGCGCGACGATCGACGACATCGTCGCCCACATCCAGCATGTGCGCGACGTGGCGGGGGTGGATCACGTCGGGCTGGGCGGCGACTTCGACGGCATCTCCAGCCTGCCCGAGGGGATCACCGGCGTGGACGCCTATCCGGCGATCCTGGCCGAGCTTATGCGGCGCGGCTGGAGCGACGCGGACATCCGCAAGCTCGCGGGCGAGAACGTCCTGCGGGTGCTGCGTGCGGCCGAGGCCGTGGCGCGCGAGAAAGCCGGCGAGCGGCCCAGCTTGGCGCGGATCGAGGGCTGACGGCTCAGGCCGCGGCCTTGACCACCGCCAGCACCGCGCCCTCGGTCGCCTGATCTCCGACGGCGACCGACAGGGTCTCGACCACGCCGTCGAAGGGCGCGGTCAGGGCGTGCTCCATCTTCATGGCCTCGAGCACCACCACCGGCTGGCCCTTGGCCACCGCGTCCCCGGCCCTCAGCGGCGCGGCGACGATCTTGCCCGGCATGGGGGCGCGAAGCGCGCCGTCGGAGGCGCCGCCGGCCGCGCCGCGATCGGCGATGGGGCCGCGCCAGCGCACGGGGATCGCCTCCCCGTCGGCGAAAAGGATGTCCTCGTCCCCCTCGCCGTAGGCCCAGCCGAAGGCGCGGCCGTCGACCCGCACGGTCTGCCCCTGCACCTCGGCGGTCAGATCACCGATCCGCCACATGGGTTCGCCCCCGTCGGCGAGCACGCCGCGCGCCAGCTTTCGACCGCCCATGCGTATGGCGTAGGTCGCGCGCGGCCCGGCGTTCAGGCGGAATCCGTAGGTCGAGCCCGGCAGCCCCTCGAAGGGACCGGCCCGATCCGCGCCCCGGTAGAAGACCCGGCTGTGCCACTCGTTCTCCGCCGCCAGGGCCAGGGCCGCGGCCTCCACCGAGGCGTCGGCCCGCCATTCGAGAGCCTCGCTCTCCGCCGCGATCAGGCCGGTGTCGACGTCGCCGCCGACAAAGCGCGGGTGCTCCAGGCAGCGCTTCAGGAAGCCCGCGTTGGTCTTGATCGGCCAGACCTCGACCTCGCCGCAGGCCCTGGCCAGGCGCGCCGCGGCGGCCTCGCGGCTCGGTTCGTGGACGATCAGCTTGGCGATCATGGGGTCGTAGAACTGGCTGACCTCGCCGCCCGCCTCCACGCCGGTGTCGATGCGGACGGAGCTCTCGGGGGGGGGGGGCGGCGGCGGGGCGGGCCCGCCCCCCCCCCCCCCGGCCGCGGGGC
>JBKBUS010000113.1:0-5688 GCA_046290035.1 Brevundimonas sp. | reverse complement strand
CCGTTCAGTTTGGCGAAGGCGATCACCGAGCCGGTGAAGGTGATGGCCCCGATGGCGACGCCCAGGCTGAGCTCCACCACCGACAGGGCCTTGATGCCGCCCAGGCCGTTGGAGATGCCGAACGCCTCCGGCGCATACACCGCGCCGATGGCCACCAGGCACGCCGCCATGCCCACCAGGCTGTGGAAGGCGGCGACCAGCTGAGGCATCTGGGTCATCTGCACGCGGCCGGCGATGACGGCCCCCGCCCCGCCGCCGACGACCACGCCGCCCAGGATGAGCGCCGCCGTGAGCAGATCGAGCGCGCCGGAGGTCCACAGGGTCAGCAGCGTGACCAGCACCGCCAGCGCCATGCCGACCATGCCCATCGTGTTGCCCCGTCGGCTGGTCTCGGGGCTGGACAGCCCCCTCAGCGACAGGATGAACAGGACGCCCGCCACGAGGTAGGCCAGGGCGGCGATGGATGCGTTCATGTGTCCTGCTCCCCCAGGAGGCGTTCAAGGGCCGCGATCAACGGCGGAAAGTCGTTGCGGACGGTGGCGACGAGCAGCCCCACATCCACATCGCCATAGTCGTGGACGAGAGTGTTGCGCATGCCGACGGACAGGCGCCAAGCGATGGTCGGCGCTCTCGCCCGAACGGAAGGCGGCACCTTTCGCGCGGCTTCGCCCACGATCTGGACAGCCCGCGTCACCGCCAGCAGCCGGATGTCATCGCTCTCGAGCTGATCAGGCGTCCGGTCGCCGAGCATATCGACGGCCTTCGTGGCATACTCGATCATGTCGGTCAGACGGATGCGAGCGAGCTCCTCCATCATACGGCGACCAGATCACGCCCCATGAAGGCCCAGCGATCGGGTTTCATGGCGCGTCGGCCAACCATGTCCACCCGGCGCCCCAACGCATCCTCCAGCGCCGCCGCTACGGCCGCCACATCGAAGTAGCTCGGCTGCCCGACGACATCGTAGACCACATCGACGTCGCTATCCGGTCTCGCCTCTCCCCTGGCGACAGATCCGACGATCCCCACGAGCTCCAATCCTTTTTCGCGCGCGAGCGGTTGATTGCTGCGCACGACCGCGAGCACCCGCTCCAGCAGGGGCGCCTCGCTCATCGCCCGCCCTCGCCCGCCGTGCGCCCCAGGCGCCAGATGGCCGCGCCGATGAAGATCGGGCCGAGCGCCAGGATTAGCCAGTCGAAGGCGGTCAGGGCGCGCGCCGGGAAGAACACTCGGATCATCAGGGCGGCGAACACCAGCACCACGCCGCAGTCCCGATACCTGATCCGCTGGACGGGGCACTTTTCGCCGAACCAGCTCCACACCCACAGCGCCAGCCCGACCGCCGTGGCGGTCCAGGCGGCCCCGACGGCCAGGCTGACCGGGTCCGTGGTCAATGCCGCGCCGCCCCCGCCGGACGTTCCTTCTTCTTGTACATGGCCAGCATGCGGCGGGTGACCATGAAGCCGCCGAAGATGTTGACCGACGCCAGGGCCACCGCGGCAACGCCCGCGCCCTTGGCGATCCAGGCGTTGGGCCCCTCGGCCTGTCCGGCCACCGCGGCCGCCGCGATCAGGCCGCCGACGACGATCACCGAGGAAATGGCGTTGGTCACCGCCATCAGCGGCGTGTGCAGCGCCGGCGTCACCGACCAGACGACATAGTAGCCCACGAAGATGGCGAGCACGAAGATCGCCAGGCGGAAGACGGTGGGATCGACGTGTTCCATCAATGGCTTCCCTTGACTCCCTCATGCACGATGGCGCCCCCGTGGGTGACGACCGCCGCCTTCAGGATTTCTTCTTCAAGATCAATCGTCAAAGCACCGTCCTTGATCAACAGGCCGAGGAAGGCGTGCAGGTTGCGGGCGTAGAGCGCCGAGGCGTCGGCGGCGATGCGTCCGGGCAGGTTGGCGTGGCCGACGATGGTGACGCCGTTGGGCGTCGTGACGATCTCGTTCAGCTTCGCGCCCTCGACATTGCCGCCGTTCTCGATGGCCAGATCGACGAGCACGGAGCCGGGCTTCATCGAGGCGACGTGGGCGGCGGTGACCAGTCGGGGCGCGGGGCGGCCGGGGATCAGGGCGGTGGTGATCACAACGTCCTGCTTGGTGATGTGCGACGCCGTGAGTTCCGCCTGCTTGGCCTTGTAGGCGTCCGACATCTCCTTGGCGTAGCCGCCGGAGGTCTCGGCGGCCTTGAACTCCTCGTCCTCGACCGCGATGAACTTGGCCCCCAGGCTCTCGACCTGCTCCTTGGCCGCGGGACGGACGTCGGTGGCGGTGACGACGGCGCCCAGGCGGCGGGCGGTGGCGATGGCCTGAAGCCCCGCGACGCCCGCGCCCATGACGAAGACCTTGGCGGCGGCGACCGTGCCCGCCGCCGTCATCATCATGGGAAAGCCCTTGCCGTAGGCGTAGGCCGCCTCGATCACCGCGCGATAACCCGCCAGGTTCGCCTGGGACGACAGCACGTCCATGACCTGGGCCCGGGTGATGCGGGGCACGAACTCCATGGCGAAGGCGGTGGCGCCGGCGCCGGCCAGAGCCTTCACCGTCTCCTTCTCGCGCCAGGCGTCCAGCATGGCGACCACGATCGCGCCGGGCTTCAGGGCGCTGGTCTCCTGGGCCGTGGGCCCGCGCACCTTCAGCAGGATGTCGGCGCCGGACAGCGTCGCCTTGGTATCGGCGACCACGGTCGCGCCAGCCTCGGCGTAGTCCTGGTCGGGGATCGAGGAGCCGGCGCCGGTCCCGGCCTCGACCCGGACCTGGGCGCCCAGCGCGATCAGCTTCTTGACCGTTTCGGGCGTGACGGCGCAGCGGGTCTCGCCTTCGCGGCGTTCGCGGGTGGCGGCGACGGTGACGGCCAAGGGCGACTCCCGGCTGAATATGGCCGGGAGCTTAGGCGGTTATGGGAAGCGGGGTAAAGCCTTAGCGGGCGGAGGGCTTCTCGCGCAGGAACCACCAGCCGGCGACAGCCAGAACCGCCGCCGCGATGAAGCCGGGAATGAAGCCGCCGCCACGCGGCATGAACCACACCGTCAGCAGCAGCAGCACGCAGGCCACGGCCAGCGAGCCCCATTTGGTCAGGCCGCCGAACAGGGCCCAGGTCGCCTGCTGTTCCTCGATCGGCATGGCGCCGCGCTGATAGGCTTCGGCGTCGTGGTCGGCGGGGGCGTTGTGGTCGGCCATGTCGTCAGTCCGGATGAGTCTGTGACGCCGCCTTATAGGGCCTGTTCCGCGCGGCTCAAGCCGTCAGGTCGGTCCAGCGGCTCAGTCGAGCGCCGCCAGGATGTCGCGCGCATAGGCGGCGATGTCGAAGCCGCGGCCGGCCGGGTCCTCACCACGGCGTACGATGACGATGCGGCGGCTCGGGACGATGACGACATACTGGCCCCGGTTGCCCTGGGCCGCGATGGCATCGGCGGGCACGCCGTCGGAGCGGTTCATCAGCCAGAAGGTCGCGCCATATCCGAACGCCCCGTTCGGCTGGGGTCCCGTTGGCGCGGAGACGTAGGCGCGCCACCCTTCGGGCAGCAGGCGCTCGCCCTCCCAGACGCCGTCCTGGACATACAGCTGGCCGAAACGGGCGAGGTCCCGCGCGGTCGACCAGACCTGGCTGGAGAGCATGTAGCCGCCGCGCCAGTCAGTCTCGGCGAAGGTGTCCGTCATGCCGAGACGGTCGAACAGCTCGGCCGGAGGGCGGCGGTCGAAGAACGGCTTCAGGCTGTGGATGGCCAGGAGGGTGTCGTTGTTGGCGTATCGGTACCGCGAGCCAGGGGCTGCGGTCAGGGGCCAGGCCGGGGCCTGCTCCTCGATGGCGACGCCGCCGAAGTAGAGAGCGTCAGTGCGGTTGCCCGCCGTGTCGCTGGTCAGGCCCGAGGCCATGCGCAGCAGGTTGTCCAGGGTGATGGCGCCGCGCGGATCGCCCGGGACGCGCCAGTTGTCGATCGCGGCCGGCGCTGCCACGTCGGCCTGCCCCTGATGAACCGCCCAGCCGACCAGCGTTCCAGCCAGGCTCTTGGCGACCGACCAGGTCCGCTGGGGCACGTCCGGCCCGAAGCCCTCGGCGTACCGCTCCGCGACCAGCCGGCCGTCCTGGACGACCACGAGGGCGGTGGTGTTCGAGCCCGGCCCATAGCTCTCGGCCAGGGCTCCGGTCATGGCGGCGTCGAGCGCCGAGCCATCGCCGCGTGGCTCCGCCGTCGGCCACTCCGACCCGGCGGCCCGGGCCAGCGGCTCGCGAGGCGGGAGTGTCTGCGCCCCCACGGGCGCGACGACGCAACCTCGGCCGGGAGTATGGAGCGCCAATCGCGGCGGCATGCTCTCGTCCCAGGCGACACGCACCACGGACGCGTCGACCTCGGCCGGCAGGGTCCGGACAAGCGGATCGAGCTCGCCATAGATGCCGGACAGCTCGTGCGCCTCGACGCTCTCGAGCGTCCGCGTCCCGCCGGCCTCGCGAGCGTTGAACAGGGCCCCGCAGACCATCAGAGCCTTGTAGCCGGCGGCCATGGACAGATCGGCGCGGCTGGGCGGCTGCTGGGCGCTGGCGGGGGCGGCGACGAGCAGGGCGGCGAGGGCCAGAGGGATCATTCTCATGGCCGGACGCTGGCCCCTCCCCCGCTGGACGTCAACGTCAGGCCAGCGCCTCGAACTGATCGACCAGCCGCTCCAGCCGCTTGCAGCCGGCGGTCCAGAAGGCGGGATCGCGCGGATTCAGGCCGAAGGGCTTGAGCGCCTCCACGTAGGTCTTCGTGCCCCCGGCGGCCAGGAGCTCTCGGTAGAGAGGGGCGAAGCCGGCCGGATCGGCGCGCCGCGCCTCCATCAGGGCCGACACCAGGAGGTCCCCGAAGGCATAGGCGTAGACGTAGAAGGGCGCGTGCACGAAGTGGCTGACATAGGCCCACCAGTGCTCGTAGCCCGGGTTCAGCGTCACCGCCGAGCCGAGGCTGAGACCCATCTCCTCCAGCCAGATCTCGCCGATGCGGTCGCGGGACACCTCGCCCTTCAGACGCTCGTCGTGGAACCGGGTCTCGAAGCGGTGGAACGCGATCTGGCGCACCACGGTGTTCAGCCCATCCTCGATGCGGCCGGCCAGCAGCGCGCGCTTCTCCGCCTTGTCGGCCTTGGCGAGGAGGCGATCGAAGGTCAGGCCCTCGGCGAAGATGGACGCCGTCTCCGCCAGCGTCAGGGGCGTGTCGGCCAGAAGGGTCCCCTGCCCCGCCGCCAGGGTCTGGTGCACGCCGTGTCCCAGCTCATGGGCGAGGGTCAGGACGTCGCGCCGCTCGCCCATCCAGTTCAGGAACACATAGGGGTGGCGGTTCGCGGTGACCGGGTGGGCGTAGGCGCCGGACTGTTTGCCCGGCCGGGCGCGGGCGTCGATCCACGGGCGGTCGAAGAACCCCTTCGCCCGGTCGGCGAACTCCGGCCCCAGGTCGGCGAAGCTGTCCAGCACCAGATCGCGTCCCTGGCCCCAGGAGAACTGACGCTGGGGCGCGGCGTCCAGCGGCGCGTTGCGGTCCCAGTGGTTCAGCGCCTTCAAGCCCATCAGCCGGGCCTTGATCGCGTAGTAGCGGTGCGACAGGCGCGGATAGGCCTCGGCCACCGCTTCGGCCATGGCGTCGACCGCCTCGCCGTCGACCTCGTTGGCCAGGTGTCGGCTGTCCGCAGGGCGCTTGAAGCCGCGCTTC
>JBKBUS010000112.1:0-5688 GCA_046290035.1 Brevundimonas sp. | reverse complement strand
GCCCAGACCGCCGAACGGCATGTCGCCCGCGGCGCCGGTGGTCGGACGGTTGAAGTTGACGACGCCCGCGCGGATCCGGCGGATGAAGCGGTCCCAGTTGGTCGGATCATCGCTGACGAGGCCCGCCGACAGGCCGTAGCGGGTGGCGTTGGCCGCAGCGATCGCGGCCTCGAAGGTCGCCGCGCGCGTGACCTGCAGGAAGGGAGCGAACATCTCCTCGTCCGGGACCTCGACCCCGGTGACGTCGATGATGGCGGGCTTTACGAAAGCGCCCGGCAGGTTGCCGACGGGGCCGGAGGCGCGGATCACGCGCGCTCCGGAGTCGATCCGCTGCTGCAGCGCCGCCAAGGCCGCCGAGGCGGCCTTCTCTGAGATCAGCGGGCCGGCGTAGGGCTCGGGGTCCGACGTCCAGGGCGCGAAGGTCAGTCGGTCCGACAGGGCGGCGACCGCCTCGACGATGGCGTCGCCCTGCGGCCCTTCGGGCACGATCAGGCGCCGGGCGCAGGAGCAGCGCTGGCCGGTGGTGATGAAGGCCGACTGCACGACGATGCCGGCGACCGCTTGGGCGTCGGCGGCGTCCCAGACCACGAGCGGATTGTTGCCGCCCAGCTCCAGCGCCAGGATCACGTGCGGGTTGTCGGCGAACTTGCGCCGGAAGTGGGCCCCGGCCGCGCCCGAGCCGGTGAACATCAGGGCGTCGATCGGCTGGTCCAGCAGCGCGGCGCCGACCTCTCGCCCCCCCTGCACGACATTGACCACCCCAGCGGGCAGATCGGCCTCGGCGAAGCACTCGGCCATCAGGGCTCCGACGGCGGGCGTCTCCTCCGACGGCTTGAAGACCACGGTGTCGCCGGCCAACAGCGCGGGCACGATGTGGCCGTTGGGCAAGTGGCCGGGGAAGTTGAACGGTCCGAGCACCGCCGCCACGCCGTGCGGCCGGTGACGCAGCACCGCCCGGCCGAAGCCGGTCTCCGTCTCGCGCTCGCCGGTGCGCTCGTCGTAGGCGCGGATCGAGATGTCGACCTTGCCGACCATGGCGGCGACCTCGGTCTTGGTCTCCCACAGCGGCTTGCCGGTTTCATTGGCGATGGTTTCGGCGATGCGTTCGGCGCTCGCCTTGAGCGCGGCCTGATAGCGCTTCACCGCGTCGATCCGGTCCTGACGCGGGCGGTCGGCCCAGTCCGGAAAGGCCTCGTGCGCCGCCTGAACCGCGGAGACGACTTCGTCCGGCGTGCTCTCCGGGCCGGTCCAGACGACCTCGCCGGTGGCCGGGTTGGTGGAGATCAGTTGGGCCATCTGTTCCTCAGCTCTTCACCCGCACGAGATCGCCTTCGCGCACCTTCAGCGCCGCCGCGGTCTCGCGATTGAGGATCGCCGCATCTTCCGCGATCTCGACCTTCTGCCGCACGGCGCGGAACCCCTGGACCGAGGCGGTCGACACCAAGGCGACCAGCTCGGCCTCGACCTCGTCGGCGATGCGCACCTTCAGGACACGCGCGTCGCGCACGGTGCGGATGTTGTCGCGTTCGCACGACACGGTGGGGCCGGCGTCGAAGATGTCCACTAGGCCGTTGGGCCTGAAGCCTTCGGACTCCAACAACGCCATCGCCGGGACCCCTTGCGGGTGCACCTTGCCGATGACCGCGCGAGCGGGCTCGGGCAGAAGCTGGATGTAGATCGGGTGGCGTGGCGCCAGATCCAGAATGAACTGCTTGTCCGTCGAGCCGGTCATGCGATCGGCCTCGTCGAACTCCATCGGAAAGAACTTGTGCGCCACATGATCCCAGAAGGGGCAGGCTCCGTCGGGCGTGAACACGCCGCGCAACTCGGCCAGCACGGTCTCTCCGAACAGGTCCGGCTCCGCTCCGATCAACATGTAACGGGACTGGCTGAGCAGCCGACCGGCGCCGCCCTTCCGCCGGTCGGCCTTGAGGAACAGCGAGCCGACCTCGGTCCAGCCGGTGCACTCGTTGACCAGCACGAGGGTCTGGTGATCCAGGCGCGCGTTGACGCTGGGCGAGAGCTGGGTGGTGTTCACCACGCGGAACGAGAAGAAGGGCCGGTTCAGCCCGACCGCCGCCTTGACGCCGCACACGCCGTCGACGTCGCCCGTGTCGCTCTCTTCGAGCATGAGGGTGTACCAGCGGGCCTGCGGCTCCAGCTTGCCGGAGAAGCTGTCGCGGCTGAGGTCCAGGCGCTCGGCCAACTGGTCCGGGTCCTCGGGCAGGCTGGTGAAGCCCGGCCCCGACAGGATCGCGAGCTCCAGCAAGTGGTCCAGATCGGCGGGGCCGGCGGGCCGAACGACGAGCATCAGTTCTCCTTGAGCCGCAGGCGTTTCAGCTCCGCCGCGTCGATCTCTCCGGACGCCACCTTGCACAGGATCAACGTCGAGAGCCGCGCGCGCTCGACGAAGCTGTCGGGCCAGGCGAACTCCTGGTGCGAATGGATCAGGCCGCCCCGCACCCCCAGGGTGTCGACGTTCGGCAGGCCGGCGGCGTGCAGGTTGTTGCCCTCGCAGACGCCGCCGGACGGGGCCCAGCGGATCGGCTGGCCTAGCAGGTCGCCGACCTGACGCAGCGCCTCGAACAGAGCGGTCTGGCCGGCGTCCATCGGCTTGGCGGGGCGGGTGAAGCCGCCGTGCAGTTCGAGCGTCAGTCCTTCCAGCGGCGGATCCCCGGCGATTTCGCGGATCGCGCCCTCGACCCAACGGGCGGCGTCGGCGTCGGGCACGCGGGTGTTGAACTGAATCACCGCCACGTCCGGCACCACATTCAGCGCCGCGCCGCCGGTGATCTTCGCCACGTTCAGGGTGACCCCCTCTCGCCGACCATTCAGATCGTGAAGACGCCCGGCGACCGCAGCCGCGCCGGCGACGGCGTTGATCCCCTCGTGAAAGGCGCGGCCCGCGTGCGCCGAGCGACCGCGCACCACCAGCTTCCAGTTGCCGCTGCCCTTTCTGGCCCCGGCCAGCGACCCGTCCGACAGGGCCGGCTCATAGGTCAGTCCCAGGTGCCCCCTGGCCCCGAGCTCGGCCAGAAGCGGCGCGGACGCCGGCGAGCCGATCTCCTCGTCCGGCGATAGCAGGACGGTCCAGCCCACCCGCGCGCGCTCCGGATGGGTCTCGAACGCCTCCAGCGCGCCGAGCATGACCGATATGCCGCCCTTCATGTCGGCGATGCCCGGGCCGTTCAGGGCGCCGTCGGCCTGGGTGACCACCGTCTGGAAGCTGCTCTCCCTAGGATAGACGGTGTCGTAATGGCCCGTGAGCACGACCTGGATCGGCGCTTCGGGTCGAGCCGTGATCTTCAGGGCGTCGGGGCGCCTCTGGGTCGTCACCACGCCTGCGTCGGTGACGGTCGAGTATTCCTGCGTCGGCACGCGCGACACGTCGGCGGGCAGGCGCCCGGCCTCGGCCTCGATCAGCGCCAGCGTGGTCTCCAGGCCTTCGACATGGTCGCTGCCCGAATTCACGTTCGACCACCGCACGGCCCGGTCGATCAGGACCTGCGCCCCCCGCCCGACCAGGTCGAGGGCGGCATGATCCTGTTCAAGAATCCGCATGAGGCGCTTCTACCTCCGCCGATCGGGAAGGTGAACCCCACCCGCCCGCAAGGCGGCGCTTGTGTAAGGTGTCCTTGTCATGTAAAGGAGATTTGTCACACAGGGAGGTATGACACATGGCGAGTTTGATTGCGGGCCTGAACCCCGCCGCGAAGATCACCAACGAGGCCGAGGCGAAGGCGTCTGCGCGAGCGAGCGCGGTCTCGATCCTGCTGGGCGTCGTCTGGGGCGCGATCGGCCTGTTCTATCTGATGAGCCCCGAGGGCGCCGAGGCGACCCGCCAGGCGATGGCTGCGGCCGAAACCCCGGAGACCGCCGGCATGGCCGATGCGATGTCCGGCGCCATGGTCGGCATGGCGGGGGTGATGATCGGGCTTCAGGTGATCTTCATGCTGATCCAGTGGGCCAAGCCCAACATCGTCATCCCGATCATCTTCCTGCTGCTGGTGATCTATGGCCTGCTGACCAGCCTCCTGGGCGTGGTGATGGCGGACCAGCTGGCCGCGATAACGGGCCCGCAGCCGGAATACGCCGCATGGATGACCTATGGCGGGATCGCCGTGCTCGCGATCCAGGCGCTGCTGCACGTCTCGGGCATCCGAGGCGCATCGGCGCTGTCGAAGTTCCGGCGCGCCGCCGCCTGATCAGTCGTCTCGGTTCGGGCGCGGGTCGCGACGACCCGTGCCCGGCTGGCGCGACTGTCGCCGCCACCGGATCGACAGGCTGGCCTCACCCTGTCCGCCGATGCTCGAGGTGACCGCCAGGTTCCGGCGCACCTGCCACTCCACGTTCACGCCCGCGCCGCCTTCGCCGCCCCCGATGATCTCCAGATAGACGTCGTCGGAGATGTAGCGGCCACCCGCGACAGTCAGGGCCGAGGCCTCGCCGCCGAACGACAGCCGGTCCAGTCCCGCCAGTTCGCGCAGGTTGCCGATCACATCGAAGCCGCCGCCGCCCGCGAGCGACGCCACCCCGGCCGCGAGCTGCGCCGCCTCGAAAGCCGACAGCTGCGACGCCGAACGCCCGAACAGCACCTGCGCCAGAATCTCGTCCTGAGGCAGGGCCGGCGAAGAGGTCAGGGCGATGTCCGGGCGCGCCGCCGTGCCCGTGACCCGGATGGTCGCCGTCAGCGCCGGATCTTCGCGTACGGCGCTCAGATTCAGGCGGATGGCGCTGGGATCGGTCGACAGGGTCACCGTGCCGCGATCGTCGAAGACGAACCGCTTGCCCGCGAACTCGTAATCGCCGCGCACCACCCGAGCGGTGCCGGCAAGGTTCGGATCGCTGATCGTGCCGGTGACGCGGGCGTTCACGCTCAGGAACACGTTCAGGCCCCGGCCGGTGACCCGCACGGTCGGTCCGGGCGCGCGAATGCCGATGTCGAGTCCGATCGTGGGCCCGCGCGCCTCCGGCTCGTCGGTCGGCTCCTGATCTCCGCCGGGCCGGTTGATCTCCACCACGTCCATCGACACGATTCCGGTCGAGCCGGGCAGGTTGGGGCGCACCACGGCGTCGTCGACTTCAATCCGCCCGACCAGGGTGATGTTGCCGTCCGCGGCGCGGGTCGCCGTCACCGGACCCGAGGCCTGCACCGTCGCCAGCTCGTTGTCGACGACCGTGAAGCCGTCGAGGTCGAGGGTGAAGGTCGAGCCTCCGCCTTGTCTCAGGTTCAGGCGGCCCGACCCGCTGACCCGACCGTCGCCGCCGTCGTTCGCCGAGAAGGTCTGGATCACCGCCGCCTCGTCGTCGAAGCGGCTCTGAAGGGTCAAGTCGGAGAGCACCAGACCCGAGCCGCCGTCCCGGAAGCGGCCTTGGGTGAGCCCCAGGTTCCCGTTCAGCCGGGGCGCCGCGAGACTCCCCGCGATCGTCGCCCGGCCGTCCACGACGCCGGCCAGGGTGCGCCCGCCGCCCACGAACAGGTCCCAGAGCGGCTGGATCTGCCCGCTCGCTTCGATCTGGCCGGACATCGGTTGGGTCCGCGCGATCGCCAGACGCAGGGGCGCGGCTGAGGCCTCGACCGGCAGCGTCACGTCTGCGCTGGCCTGGACGGCGCCGGCGTCCTCGACGTCGGCCCGCAGACGCAACCGATCGTCCAGCAGCTGGGCGTCTATGCGGCCGTTGATCGCC
>JBKBUS010000111.1:2867-5743 GCA_046290035.1 Brevundimonas sp. | reverse complement strand
AGGTCCATCCGCACGGCCTGGTCCAGCGCGGCTTCGCCGAGGACGACTGGCTGGCCCAGGTGCTGGACCGCTATCCGGCCGAGCTGTTCGACATCAACCTGTACGACTTCGCCGACGACGGTCAGGTCTCGCTGCGCACCGGCGCGCGCGGCGAGCTGTCGGGCGCCGAGCTGCTGGAGGCGATCAAGGCCGGACGCCTGTGGGTCAACCTGCGCTCGGTCGAGCGGGGCTGCCCGGACCTGTGGGCGGCGGCGATGGCGGAGTTCCGCGTCATCCAGGCGCGCTACCCGGGCCTGAAGGCGGTGACCAACGCCGGGCAGCTGATCCTGTCCTCGCCCAGGTCGGGCGCGCCCTATCACTTCGACGCCGCCGGGGTGGTGCTGTTCCACCTGCGGGGGCGCAAACGGGTGTTCGTCTATCCGGGCGACGAGGCGCATCTGCCGGAGCGGGACATGGAGCAGGTGGTCGCGCGCCAGACGACCGAGGAGATCCCCTATCGCCCCGACTTCGAGGCGGACGCCCAGGTGGTCGACCTGGAGCCGGGGCAGGCCCTGACCTGGCCGCTGTACGCGCCCCACCGGGTGCGCAACACCGAGGCCTTCTGCGTCTCCCTGTCGATGGACTTCCAGACCTGGGACAGCCGCCTGCGCAACGGGGCCCTGTTCACCAACGCCGTGCTGCGAAGCCGGGGCGCGAGCCCCCGCTCCACCGACCGCATGCGCCGGCCGGAGCTCGCGGCGCGCTGGGCGGCGTCGCTGGCGCTCAAGCGGACGGGCGTCATGCCCAGCCGCCTGGCCGGCTTCCGGCGCGACTTCACGCCGAAGATCGGCGCCCCGGACGGCGCCGGCGCCCTGCCGTCCGAAGCTTAATTCGACGTCATGACCTCGAGTTAAAGTGACTTCGCGGGCCGAGGCTCGCACCCTCCGTCTCAAGCAGGAGGAGGACGTCATGACCCGCATCGCCATGTTCGGCGCCGCCACGGCGGCCCTGTTCGCCGCAGGCGCCGCCAGCGCCCAGGAGGCCCGGATCGAGGACGCGGCGGCCCGCGTCATCGTCATCGTCGAGGACCGCAGCGACATCGGGGTCGAGATCACCCCGGGCGCGAGCGGCGTCCTGCCCCTGACGCTCGAGCGGCGCGGGGCGGATGTCGTGATCCGGGGCGACCTGGGTCGGCGCGACATCCGGAACTGCTCGTCGGCGCGAACCGGCGCGACCCAGCCGGGCGACGGCGCGACGGTCGAACTGCGCGGCCGAGGCCGCATCGCGCTGAACGACGCGCCGCTCGTGGTGTTGAGGACCCCTCGGGAGGTGAAGGTGGAGGCGGATGGGGCCGTCTATGGCGCGGTCGGCCGGGGCGCGACCTCTGTGGACCTGGCCTCGGCCGGATGCGGGGACTGGACCGTGGCCGACGTGCAGGGCGAGCTGAAGGCCGCGATGGCGGGGTCCGGCGGCCTGGCCGCGGGGCGCGCGGCGGCGGTCGAACTGTCCCTCGCCGGCTCGGGCGACGTCAGCGTCGGCGCCAGCCGGGAGGCCGAGGTCTCCGTCGCCGGCTCCGGCGACGTCAGGCTGGCCTCCGTGACCGGCGAGCTGGACGTCTCCGTGGCGGGATCGGGCGACGTGTCCGTCGCGTCGGTCGACGGCCGGGTCAACGCGTCCATGGCGGGCAGCGGCTCCCTGGTGGTCCGGGGCGGCCGGTCAGGGGACCTCAACGCCAACATCGCGGGGTCCGGCGACGTCCGTCACGAGGGCGAGGTCGGCGCGGTCCAGGCCAACATCGTCGGCTCGGGCGACGTCCAGGTGGCGCGCGCCCGGGGCGAGGTGACGCGTCGTGTCATGGGTTCGGGCTCCATCCGCGTGGGGAGCTGATCGAGGTTCCGGGCCGCCAGTCCCGGACAGGCGAAGGCCCGGGACGGGACCCCCGGGCCTTCGTCGCCCTCAAAGCAAAAAGGCTCCGGGTCGCCCCGGAGCCTTTCGTCGTTCATGCCGGGACGCTTCAGAGCGCGCTCAGCAGGCCGACCACGCCAGCGCCGGTCAGGTTGGCGCCCGCACGGTCACGCGCCTTGAGGTCGCCGCCGAAGCTGTAGCGCAGGCCGATGCTGAAGGTGTCGACCTCCAGATCCTCGATGTCCGTGCGGGTGTAGCCGGCGGTCAGGGAGAACGGGGTGTTCGCGAACTGGTGCTCGCCGCCCAGACCGTACGACCAGGCGTCGGCGCTGCCGATGCCGTCGGCTTCCAGGTCCGAGTAGCTCAGGCCCGCGTTCAGACGGAAGTTCGGCGCGATGAAGACGCCGGCGTCGCCGCCGACGGTCCACACGTCGACGTCGTCAACGGTCGTATAGGCCACCACGCCGGTGAGCGTCGCCGCAGCGAGATAGCGCTGCGCTTCGGCGCCGACCGTCCACGCCGTGTCGCCGCCGGCGTCGGCGGCGCCGACGAATCCGCCCGTGCGCACGTCGGCGCCGAAGGTGCGGGTCAGGTGAGCCACGCCCGAGATGGTGGTGTCGTCGTCGCCGTCGCTGTCGCTGAACGCCAGGTCGCCGTCGAGGGTGACGGTCCATTCGGCGGAGACCGGAATGGCGACCACGCCGTCGACGACCACCCCGTCGGCTTCGCCTTCGAGACCGGCGACGTCAGCTTCCGCGCGCTGATAGGCCGCGCCGAACGATCCGACGTTCTGGGCCAGGGCCGGAGACGCCAGGGCGGCGACGGCGGTCGCCAGGAGGAGAGCGGATTTCATTATGCATTACCCTAGTTGATGGCGCCTCGCCGGGTGGCGGACGCTACGGCACAGCTAGGGCGGTTCGCGGCGTTCGGAACGTTACATTCCTGTCATGGCCGCAACATCGCACAGATGTGTCACGGCAGCCACGCATTGC
>JBKBUS010000111.1:0-2857 GCA_046290035.1 Brevundimonas sp. | reverse complement strand
AACGGAGGCGGATCAGTTCGCCGCCGCACCTTCGGACTAGCCGCTTGACGGGAGCGGAATCGGAGGTCATAAGCCCCACCTCTTGTTGGGCCGGCTGTGCGCCTCCGGGCGCAGACGCGGTCCGCAAGAACGACCTGAGTATCTGTTCTTTGCAGCGCTTCAGGGATTTACGGCCTTCGCGGATCGCCGCGTGGGCCGATCGTTTTTGCGGACGTGCGTACCCTGAGGGCTTCGGCCCGAAGGCTCCGGTCTTTGAAATGGTTCACAGGGACGCGGGTTCCGACCTGCTTGGGAATAGCTAGAGATATGGATCAGAGCATCCGCATCAGGCTGAAGGCCTTCGATCATCGCGTCCTGGACCATTCCACGCGCGAGATCGTCAACACGGCCAAGCGGACGGGCGCGCAGGTGCGCGGTCCCATCCCGCTGCCGACCCTGATCGAAAAGTTCACCGTGAACCGCTCGCCGCACGTCGACAAGAAGTCGCGCGAGCAGTTCGAAATCCGCACGCACAAGCGCGTGCTCGACATCGTCGACCCCACCCCGCAGACCGTGGACGCGCTGATGAAGCTCGACCTGTCCGCCGGCGTGGACGTCGAGATCAAGATTTAATCGAGGAGAGGCGGGATCCGATGCGCGACGCAGCGCTACGAACGGGCGTGATCGCCAAGAAGCTGGGCATGACCCGCGTGTTCGCCGATGACGGCGCCCACGTGCCGGTCACCGTGCTCCAGCTCGACAAATGCCAGGTGGTGGGTCAACGCACCCGCGAGCGTGACGGCTACGTCGCGCTTCAGCTGGGCGCCGGGGCCGTCAAGGCCAAGAACACGCCGAAGCCGCAACGCGAGGCGTTCGCCAAGCTCGAGGTCGAGCCGAAGGCTTATGTCGCGGAGTTCCGCGTGGCCGAGGACGCGATGCTGGACGTCGGCGCCGAGCTGACGGCGGACCACTTCGTCCCCGGCCAGAAGGTCGACATCCAGGGCGAGACCATCGGCAAGGGCTTCGCCGGCGCCATGAAGCGTTGGAACTTCGGCGGCCTGCGCGCCACCCACGGCGTCTCGGTCTCGCACCGCTCGCACGGTTCGACGGGTAACCGTCAGGACCCGGGCCGGACGTTCCCGGGCAAGAAGATGGCCGGTCACCTGGGTCAGGAAGTCGTGACCCAGCAGAACCTCACCATCGTGCGCGTCGACGCCGAGCGCGGCCTGATCCTGGTCAAGGGCGCCGTCCCGGGCCACGAGGGCAGCTACGTCAAGGTTCGCGACTCCATCAAGAAGGCCCGCCCGGCGGACGCCCCGTATCCGGGCGCGATCAAGTCGGCGAAGGCCGAGGCTGCTCAACCCGCTGAGACGCCGGCTGAAGAAGCGCCGGCGGCCGAAGCGACCGAAGGCGGTGAAGCGTAATGAAACTCTCGGTCATCAAGCTCGACGGCAAGGCGGCCGGCGACGTGGAAGTGTCGGACGCCGTCTTCGGCATAGACGCCATCCGCGGCGACCTGCTGGCCCGCACCGTCAACTGGCAGCTGGCCAAGCGCCGCGCCGGCACGCACAAGGTCCAGACCCGCAACGAGAACTCTCGTACGGGCAAGAAGATGTACAAGCAGAAGGGCACCGGCGGCGCCCGTCACGGTTCGCGCCGTGCGCCGCAGTTCGTCGGCGGCTCGCGCGCCTTCGGCCCGGTCGTCCGCGACCACGGCTTCTCGCTGCCCAAGAAGATCCGCGCCCTGGCCCTGAAGCACGCCCTGTCCTCGAAGGTGAAGGCGGGCGAGTTGGTCGTGGTCGACAGCCTGTCGGTCAAGGACGCCAAGACCGCGGCGCTGCGCGAGACCTTCGGCAAGCTGGGCTGGACCAAGGCCCTGATCATCGCCGGTCCGGAAGTCGATGCGAACTTCGGCCTGGCCGCGCGCAACATCCCGCATGTGGACGTGCTGCCGAACGCCGGCCTGAACGTCTACGACATCCTGCGGGCGGACAAGCTGGTGCTGACCAAGGCCGCCGTCGAGGCGATCGAGGCGCGCTTCTCTGAGAAGGAGGCCGCGTGATGGCCGGCGCTCAACCCACCGCCAAGCACTACGACACGATCCTGGCTCCGGTGATCACCGAGAAGTCCACGATCCTGTCCGAGCAGAACAAGGTCGTCTTCCGCGTCGCCGACACCGCGACCAAGGACGAGATCGCCGCGGCGGTCGAAAGCCTGTTCAAGGTCAACGTCGTGAAGGTCAACACCCTGGTCCAAAAGGGCAAGACCAAGCGGTTCCGGGGCATCCTGGGTCGCCGTGTCGACATCAAGAAAGCGATCGTGACGCTGGCCGACGGCCAGTCGATCGACGTCACCACGGGGCTCTGATCCGATGGCTCTGAAGACTTACAATCCGACCTCGCCGGGCCGTCGCGCCCTGGTGCTGGTCGACCGCTCCGAGCTCCACAAGGGCCGTCCGGAGAAGTCGCTCGTCGAGGGCCTGACCAAGTCGGGCGGTCGCGGGCAGGGCGGTCGCGTGGCCGTCCGCTTCCGTGGCGGCGGCGCCAAGACCCTGTACCGCAAGATCGACTTCAAGCGTCGCAAGTTCGACGCGGTCGGCACGGTCGAGCGGCTGGAGTACGATCCGAACCGGTCGGCCTTCATCGCCCTGGTGACCTACGATGACGGTGAGAAGACCTACATCATCGCGCCGCAGCGCCTGAAGGCCGGCGACCAGATCATCGCCGGCGAGAAGGTCGACGTGAAGCCGGGCAACGCCATGCCGCTGCGCTCGATGCCGGTGGGTACGATCATCCACAACATCGAGATGAAGCCGGGCAAGGGCGCCCAGCTGGCGCGCGCCGCCGGCGCCTACGCCCAGCTGGTCGGCCGCGACCAA
>JBKBUS010000110.1:2255-5778 GCA_046290035.1 Brevundimonas sp. | reverse complement strand
TGGCTCTGCTTTTCGCGTTCATCGCGGCGGGCGCCGGGGCCGCGGCCTTCCTCGTCGCGGCCGGCTCCGCGGCGCTTCTGGTCTGGGTGGTGTTCACCCTGGCCAAGCGCCGGCTTTCGCGGGCGCGAAATAACACTGCTTGAACATCCCGGGGGGCGACCCTATCCTTTCGCCCCGATCGCTCGCGCCCAGCGGTCGGGGTGTTCGGGCTTAACGAGTTCCCTTTCTTTTCGGGCGTCAGACGGAAACTCACGTCACAATGGAAAAAGTGCCGATGACGGCCGAGGGCTATCGCGTCCTCGACGATCAACTGAAGCAATTGAAATCGGTGGAGCGGCCGAGCGTGATCGCCGCGATCGCGGAGGCGCGCGCGCATGGCGACTTGTCGGAGAACGCCGAGTATCATGCCGCCAAGGAGCGCCAGGGCTGGATCGAGGGGCAGATCGCCGAGATCGAGGACAAGATCAGCCGAGCGCAGGTGATCGACGTCTCCAAGCTGAACGGCTCTCAGGTGAAGTTCGGCGCGACCGTCACCGTCGTGGACGAGGACACCGAGGAAGAGCACCGCTATCAGATCGTCGGCGAGCATGAAGCCGACGTGAAGTCGGGCCGCATCTCCATCGCCAGCCCGATCGCGCGCGCCTTGATCTCCAAGGAGGCCGGCGACGTCGTCGAGGTGAACACCCCGGGCGGCGTGAAGGCGTACGAGATCACCAAGGTCGAGTGGATCTGACCCAGCGGTCTCCCCTTCGCCTGCGGGTCGTCACCGACGGCCGCGCGGGCATCGAGAACCAGGCGCTGGGGCTCGCCGAGGCCATCGCGCGACTGACGCCGGCGGAGATCGACGTGCGCCGCATCGCCTGGCGCGAACCGTTCGACGGCCTTCCGGCGCGCGCCAAGCGTCTGTCGATGCTGGGACTGGGCGCGGACGCGCTCGACCCGGGCTGCGACGTCTGGATCGGCTGCGGTCGCGCCAGCCTGCCGCTCTCTATGCGGGCGAAACGGCGCCCGGACGGGCCGTTCGTGGTGCAGGTGCAGGATCCTCGACTGCCCCCGAGGCTGTTCGACATGGTGGTCGCACCGGCGCACGACCGGCTGGACGGCGACAATGTGTTCGAGATCATCGGCGCGCCGCATCGGATCACCGCCGAGCGACTGGCGGAGGCCGCGCCGCGGTTCGCGCCCCGCATCGGTCCGCTGCCCGGGCCCCGCGTCGCCGCCATGATCGGCGGGCGATCCAAGGCTTTCGACCTCACCGCCGTCCATGCCGGCCTTCTGGGTCGCCGGATCGCAGAGGCGGTCTCGGCGCTTGGGGGGGCGCTGCTCTTGACCTTCTCCCGGCGCACGCCGGAGCCGGCGAAGGCGGCGATGTCGGCCATGCTCGCCGAAACGCCGGGCTGGATCTGGGACGGGGAAGGGGAGAACCCCCTGTTCGCGTTCCTCGAAGCCGCCGACCACATCCTGGTGACGGAGGACAGCGCCAACATGGCGACGGAGGCGGCATCCACCGGCAAACCGGTCCATCTGCTGCCGATGGTTCCGCTGAGGCGCGCCCCCAAGTTCGAACGGCTCCGCGAGAGCCTGGAGGAGATCGGGGCGGCCCGCGCCTTCTCGACGCCGCTTCAGACGTGGACCTATGAGCCGCTCGACGAGACGCGTCGCGCGGCCGCGGCCGTGCTGGAGGCCTATGGCGCCCGTCGGTGACTAGTCGCCGCCGCCGCCGTCGCCGCCGTCCGAGCCGTCGAAGCTCGTGTCCTTGGACCTGCCGCCCCCGTCGGCGGGAATGACCGGATAGGCGCCAGACCCGTCGCCGCTATCACGCGGGGTGCGGGCCTGCTTGGCGCGGGCGTCCAGCGCCGCACCGACCGCGACCCCGACCGCGACGCCGATCGCCAGCCATACCGCCAGATTGTCCGTGGCGACGCCCACCGCGGCCCCGAGGCCGGCGCCCAGCGCCAGTCCCACGCCGAGGCGCGTGGCGGGGGGCGGATTTTCCACATTGGCCATCTTTCGGCTCCGTCGCATCTTGATGGGATCGCTCCTAGATTAACGCCATGTCGATTCCCGCTGAACCCCGTTCCGTCCGCGTCGCCATCATCGGCTCCGGTCCCGCCGGCTGGACCGCCGCGATCTATGCAGCCCGCGCCCTGCTCAATCCGGTCGTCATCGCGGGGCTTCAGCCCGGCGGGCAGCTGACCATCACGACCGACGTGGAGAACTATCCTGGCTTCGCCGACGTGATCCAGGGCCCCTGGCTGATGGAGCAGATGCAGAAACAGGCCGAGCACGTCGGGACCGAGGTGATCCACGACATCGTGGTCAAGGCGGACCTGTCGAAGCGCCCGTTCCGACTGACGCTCGACTCGGGCACCGAGATTCTAGCCGAAACGGTGATCATCTCGACCGGCGCTCAAGCCAAGTGGCTGGGGCTGGAGTCCGAGCAGGCCTATCGAGGTTTCGGAGTGTCCGCCTGCGCCACCTGCGACGGCTTCTTCTACCGCGGCAAGCACGTGGTGGTCGTCGGCGGCGGCAACACGGCCGTGGAGGAGGCTCTGTTCCTCACCAACTTCGCGGCCAAGGTGACGCTGGTCCATCGCCGCGACGAACTCCGCGCCGAGCGAATCCTGCAGGATCGCCTGCTGTCGAACCCGAAGGTGGAGACGATCTGGGACTCCGCCGTCGAGGAGGTGCTTGGCGTCAAGGACGGCGTGGCGTCGAACGTCACGGGCGTGCGCCTGCTCAACGTGAAGACCGGCGAGACCCAGGAGATCGCCTGCGACGGCGTGTTCATCGCCATCGGCCACGCCCCGTCGTCCGAGCTTTTCGCCGGGCAGCTGGAGATGAACTCCAGCGGGTATCTGAAGGTGAAGCCGGGCTCGGCGTCCACGGCGATCGAGGGCGTCTATGCGGCCGGCGACGTCACCGACGACGTCTATCGCCAGGCGGTGACGGCGGCGGGCATGGGCTGCATGGCGGCGTTAGAGGCGGTGCGTTTCCTGGCCGAGGAGGACCACAAGGCCGACGGACACCCCATCAGCCATAAGGAAGCCGAGAAGATCGGGGCCTGGGACTGAACGCCTTCAGCCGCTGAAGACCTGGAGTTCGGGCGGGGCGTACTCGAGCGGTTTGCCCAGCCGGCGGGCGAGCGCGAAGGCGACGGCCTTCTCCACCGCACGTTCGTCGGTCGGCTTGGACAGCACCCCGATCGTGCCCGCGACGCCGTCGCGGACCATCCCCGGATTGGCGGTCATGAAGATCACCGTCACGCCCTCTTCGGCCAGGGTGCGGCCCAGCTCGACCCCGCTGGGCCCATCGGACAAATGGATGTCCACCAACGCCAGGTCGAGTTCGGTTTCCTTCGCCGTATCGCGCGCAGAGCCCGCGTCGCTCACCACCCGTTCGACCTCGTAGCCGAGGTCCTCGAGGACGAACCGGAGTTCCATCGCCACCAGGGCTTCGTCCTCAACGATCAGAATACGCGCGGTCATGGGTCCAAATCGGGTTTCAGTCGTCTCAACGCATG
>JBKBUS010000110.1:0-2245 GCA_046290035.1 Brevundimonas sp. | reverse complement strand
ACATTCAGGTTTCACGCCGTCTTCATCGCGGCGCGTCGACGCGAGAGGGCGGTCGCGGGCAGGTCGACCCGCACCCGAAGTCCTTCCGGCGGCCACTCCCGCGTCAGACGTCCCCCCAGCTGCCCCTCGGCTGACAGAGCCGCCAGCGAAGAGCCGAAGCCGGCGTGCGTCGGCTCGTTCACCGTCGGTCCGCCCTCTTCGCGCCAGTCCAGAATGAATCGATCGGCAAGCGTGCGCGTTTCCAGGATCACCCGGCCCGATCCGTTCGACAGCGCGCCGTACTTGGCCGCGTTCGTCGCCAGTTCGTGGAAAAGGAGGGCCACCGAGGTGGCGGCCTGATCATCAAAGACCGCGTCGTCGCCGGTCACCACGACCCGCTTGCTCCCGTCCTCGCCGGCGTAGGCCTGGAACAGGTCGTTCAGGAAGGCGTGCAGCGTCAGCGAGCCCACCGTTGGACGCGACGATTCCGTGTGCGGCCGCACGAACTCGTGGGCGCGAGCCAATGCCGCGACGCGGGTCTTCAGGGCCCGAGCGAAGTCCCCCGCCTCCGGATGCTGGCGCGCCGACAGGGCGATCAGCGCGGAAACCACGGCGAAGATGTTCTTGATGCGGTGACTCAGTTCCTGGCTGATCAGGCTCTGCGCCGCCTCCATCTTCTTCATGTCGTCGATATCGGTGCAGGTGCCGAACCAGCGGGTGATGCGGCCTTGCCCGTCGCGGATCGGCATCGCCCGGCCGAGGGTCCAGCGATAGACGCCCGAATGGTGCTTCAGTCGGTACTCGATCTCGTACGGCTCGCCCGTCTCGAGCGACCGCCGCCAACGCTCCCAGGCGCGGGCCTGATCGTCCGGGTGGAACATATCGTTCCAGCCCTCGCCGTCCGTCGAGCCGAAGGGGACGCCGGTGAACTCGTACCAGCGGGCGTTGTAGTAGTCGTGAAAGCCGTCAGGCAGGGTCGACCACACCATCTGCGGCATGGAGTCCGCGATCGCCCGGAACTTGGCTTCGCTTTCGGCCAGGTCATCGACGGCCTCCGCCAGCTCGGCTTCGACGGACTTGCGCTGACTGATGTCCGCAACCGTGCCCGCGAAACGCGCCGGATGCCCTTGCGCGTCGCCATAGACCTGCCCCCGCGCCAGCACCCAGCGTTCGGAGCCGCTCGCCAGGATGCGGTACTCGACTTCATAGGGCCCGAGGGTGTCCACCGCCTCCCGGATCGCCGCCTCGACTCTCGGCTGGTCGTCCGGGTGGATGGCGCGGACGAAGGTGTCGATCGCCACGCCTTGCGCCGCCGCTTCGGGGTCGACGCCGAACATGCGGGCGAACCGTTCATCGGCGACCACGCGATCCGTCTGGATGTCCCAGTCCCAGGCGCCCACATGGGCCGAGGCGTCGAGCGCCCGCTCAAGCCGCTCCTCCCGTTCGCGGGACAGCTTCAGATCGCGTCGGAGATCCAGCTGGGCCATCACCTGACCCGCCAGGGTCACGAGCGCCAAGCGCTGAACGTCGGTGAGCCCCTCGCGCGGCTTGGTGTCGATGACGCAGACAGACCCGAGCGGAAGCCCGGATCGGGTCACGATCGGCGCGCCGGCGTAGAACCGGATGTGTGGTTCGCCCGTCACCAGGGGATTCGCGGCGAACCGCACGTCCGCCGCGGCGTCCGGCACCACCATCACGCCCGACTGACGGATCGCATGCTCACAAAAGGAGACGCGCCGGTCGGCATGGGTCAGCTCGGTTCCCGAACGCGCCTTGAACCACTGCCGGGTGTCGTCGATCAGGCTGACCAGGGCGATGGGGGCGTCGCACAGGCGCGCGGCGAGCGTCGCCAGCTCGTCGAAGCCCGCCTCGGCCTCGGTGTCCAACACTCCATATTCGCGCAGTTCAGCGACGCGGCTGGCGTCGTCCCAATGCTCCCGATCATGGGGAGCGCCTTCGAATCCTTCAGCCACGCGCGTCCTCGAGCCTCGACGCCCCGCGTCGCATCAGTTCGAAAATGCGAGGCGTCGCGTTTCGTTGCAAGCTGAGCCTTGTCAGGCGACCGGCCGCCCGACATCCGCGACCGCGAGGGTGGGGACGTCGGGCGGCGGGGGGGCCGGGCCCCCGGCGCGGCACCCCTACACACGCCCGGTTGATTACAGGGGCGGGGTGGCGGCGGGCGGGGGCGCTTCGGAAGTGGCGGCAGGCGGCGCGCGCTCGCCACAACCGGCCAGCGTGGCAAGGGCGGCCAGCAAGGCCATCGAAA
>JBKBUS010000109.1:379-5801 GCA_046290035.1 Brevundimonas sp. | reverse complement strand
CTGATGTGGACCTGGGTGCGCGGGACGCAGATCCTGACCGCCAAGACCCGCAAGGACAGCCTGCCGCTGACCGACCTGATCGAGATGCTGCGCGCCCGCCCGCCGCACCGCGCGCCCGGCACGGCCATCTTCCTGACCTCGGACCCCGACGTCGCGCCGGTCGCGCTGATGCACAACCTGAAGCACAACAAGGTGCTGCACGAGAAGAACGTCATCCTGACCGTGCGCACCCTGGATCAGCCGCGCGTGCGCGAGGCCGACCGGGTCGTGATCGAGCCGATCAACGAGGACTTCAAGCGCCTGACCATCTCCTACGGCTTCATGGAGACGCCGAACGTGCCCAAGGCGCTGGGGGTGTGCAGGAAGCAGGGCCTGAAGTTCGACATCATGTCGACCAGCTTCTTCCTCGGCCGCCGCTCGGTGATCCCCTCGGCCCAGCAGGGGATGCCCCTGTGGCAGGACCGGCTGTTCATCTTCCTGATGCGCAACGCCGCCAATCCCACCGACTTCTTCCGCATCCCGCCCGGCCGCGTGGTCGAGCTTGGGACGCAGGTCTCGGTTTGATGGGAGTGGCGCGTGGCGAGTGACGAGGGGCGAGGAAAGCCGACGCGCCCAGCGGCCGTGCGTACGAAGTCCTCTTCGCGCCGACACCGCGAACCATCCCAAGTCGCCACTGATCCCGGCGTAGAGGCCCGCATCGCGGCGGGCGTGCTGCTGAACGCGGCGCTGGAGAAGCGCGGCGGGATGGACGAGGCGCTGCGCTTCCGCGAGGTGGAGGGCCTGTCGCCCGCGGACCGCGGGTTCGCCCGCGCTCTGGCCATGGTGGCGCTCAGGCGCCTGGGCGAGCTCGACCAAGTCCTGGACCGGAGACTGAAGACGGCCCCGCCCGCCCCGGTCCGCACCCTGCTGCGCATCGGTTTGGCGCAGATGCTCTATCTGGACACCCCGGACTTCGCCGCGGTGTCCACCGCCGTGAAACTGGCGGAGCGGGACGCCAAGACGCGCCCCTACAAGGCGCTGGTCAACGCCGTGCTGCGCGGCGTCGGACGCGACGGGCCGGGCGAGACCTCGGCGGAGCGAAACCTGCCCGACTGGATCGCGGCGCGCTGGAAGGCCGCCTATGGCGATGAGGCCTTCGCCGGCCTCGCCGAGGCCACCCGCATGGAGCCCGCCACCGACCTGTCGGCCAAGCCCGGCGTGGACCTGGCGGCGCTCGCAGGCTCGGTCGAGGGCCGCGTCCTACCGGGCGGCACGGTGCGCGCCGGCCTTAAGGGCGACATCGCGACCTGGCCGGGGTTCGAGGCCGGCGACTGGTGGGTCCAGGATGCGGCGGCGGCCGTCCCCGCGCGGGCGCTGGCGGTGAAGCCCGGCGAGACCGCGCTCGACCTCTGCGCCGCGCCCGGCGGCAAGACCCTGCAGCTCGCGGCGGCGGGCGCGATCGTGACCGCGCTGGACCGCTCCGCGCCGCGCCTGAAGCGCCTATCGGCGAACTTCGCCCGGGCCGGGCTGGAGGCGGAGATCGTCGCCGTCCCGGCCGAAGACTGGGAGGACGGTCGCACGTTCGACGCGGTGCTGCTGGACGCGCCCTGCACCGCCACGGGCACCTACCGCCGCAATGCCGAGGTGCTGCGCGCCACCCGCCCCGCCGACGTGGCCAAGCTGGCCGACGTGCAGCACCGGCTGTTGGACGTGGCCGCCGCGCGCGTGAGGCCGGGCGGGCGGCTGGTCTATTGCGTGTGTTCCCTGGAGCGCGAGGAGGGCGAGACCCAGGCCATCGCCTTCCTGCGCCGCACGCCCGGCTTCCGCACCCTGGCGCTGGATCCCGCCGCCGTCGGCGCGCCCCCCGAGGCGCTCACGCGCGAAGGCTGGCTACGCCTGCTGCCGTCCATGTGGGCGGACCAGGGCGGCCTGGACGGCTTCTTCGTGGCGGCGTTCGAGCGGGCCGCCTGACTTCCTCCCCCGCGCAGGGCGGGGGAGGAGATGCTCATCACCGCCTCAACCGCCTCGCGTTGTCGGTGGCGACCCGATGGATGGGCTTCAGCGCCTCGGCTTGGGCCTCGAGCAGGGTGGCGTTCCACTTCAGCGCTTCGCCGGCGGCGCGGCCCCACCAGCCCATGCCGTAGCTCATCAGCGCCAGCCCGGCGTCCATGGGACTGCGCGCGCTCGCCGCCCGGCTCATCGCCTCGCCCGCCAGCCGCGCCTCGTTCAGCGCCGAGGCGCCTGCGCGCGTCGCGGCCTCGCTCAGCTTGCCGGACGCGCCGGCGGCGGCCAGGGCCCCGGCCTCGACCTTCTCCAGGCTCATGCGGGCCATCTCCGGCAGGTCGGCGCGCCGGGGATCGGACATGCCGGCGGCGAGAATTTGCAGCCGCGCGGCCACCACGTCGCCCGCGGCTCTGAGCATCTCACCCTGCGCCGCCGCGGTCGCGGCGACGGTTTCGGCCGCCTTTCTCGCGCGGCGCGCGTCCCCCTTCGTCATGGAACGGACGATGGGCCCCTTTCAGCCCTGCGGCAAGGGCTCGGCGACGAAGGCGTGCAGGTCCTTGATGAGCGCCGGCGCCGCCAGGTCGATGATCTCCTGGCCCTTCTGCGGGCTGGCCTGGGCCGGGTCCGAGCCGATGCGGCCGTCCGGGAAGCGGTCGCGATAGTCCAGCGCGTCGCGGATGGGGCCGACCGGCGCGATCTGCGGCGCGTACGTCGCCGTCTTGACCCGCTCGGGATAGGCGGCCTGGGTCACCGCGATCTCCGACGGCGTGGCGTGCATGCCGTGGCCGGTCGGGAACAGGCGGTTGCATAGGCCCGTGACGCCCGGCAGGTCCCACCAGTTCCTCAGCTTCATCGTCATCGGCGGCCGCGCCTCCGCGAACGACCACTCGGCCCAGACCTCGGAGAAGGTCGCCTCGATGGTCGCCACGTTCCCGCCGTGGCCGTTCAGGAAGTAGATGTGGTCGAACCCGTGCCGCGACAGCGACGAGATCCAGTCCGAGATCGCGGCCATGAAGGTGGAGGGGCGCAGGCTGATGGTGCCCGCGAACGCCAGGTGGTGCTGGGCCATGCCGATGTTGAAGGTCGGCGCGACGGTCAGGCTGTCGTCCGACGCCTCGGCTGCGTGGGCGATGATCTCCGGGCACAGCCAATCGGTGCCGAGCAGGCCCGTCGGCCCGTGCTGCTCGTTCGAGCCGATCGGCACCACGACGGCGCGCGCCAGCGGGTGATCGGACTTCAGCCGCGCGTCGATCTCGGGCCAGGACGACAGGTGGATCAGCATGAGGGAACTCCGGAACTGCTGCTTGCGTCCTTAAGGCCGTTCGGCGCCTCGGGGAAAGGCTTGCGGAGCGCGCGGACGCGCGCTTGAAGCAGGACATGGCGGACGAGGTCGATATCGCGGTCATCGGAGCGGGCCCGGCGGGGATCGCGGCGGCGCGGCGGCTGATCGCCGCGAAGGCCGACGTCATCATTCTCGAGGCGCGGCCCCGCGTCGGCGGTCGCACCCACAGCGTCATGCGCGACGGCTTCGCGGTCGACTTGGGGGCGGGCTGGCTGCACTCCGCCGACGAGAACCCGCTGTCGCCGCTGGCCGAGCGGATCGGCTTCGAGATCGACCGGACGCCGCCGCCGTGGGACCAGCAGGCCTTCAACCTGGGCATGACGCCGGATGAGCGCGCCGAGTTCCGCGCCGCCTTCGACGCCTTCGACGAGCGGGTGGAGGCGGCGGCCAAAGACGGACCGGACCGGCCCGCGGCCGACCTGTTCGATCCCGATTGCCGCTGGAACGCGCGCATGGACGCGGTCTCCGGCGCGCTGAACGGCGCCCGGTTCGGCGAGGTCTCGGCCAGAGACTACGCGGGCTACGAGGACTCCGGCGTGAACTGGCGGGTCCCCGCCGGCTACGGAGCCCTGTTCGCCGCGCTGGCCGAAGGCCTGCCGATCGCCCTCGACCGGCCCGTCGGCCGGATCGACCGGTCCGGGCCGCGCCTGGCGCTGGAGACGCCCTCGGGCGCGGTCTCCGCCCGGGCCGTGATCGTGACCGTCCCGACGCGCCTGATCGCCGAGGAGGCGATCCGCTTCGACCCGCCCCTGCCCGATCTCATCGAGGCCGCCCACGGGGTGCCGCTGGGCCTGGCCGCCAAGCACCACATGGCGGTCGCGGGCGCGGAGGACTTCCCGAAGGACAGCCAGCTGTGGGGCCGCACCGACAGCGCCGACACCGGCGGCTATCATCTGAGGCCGTTCGGCCGGCCGATGATCGAAGGCTATTTCGGCGGCCCCCTGGCATGGGGCCTGGAGGCGGAGGGCGAGGCCGCGTTCCACGCCTTCGCGGTGGACGAGATGGTGTCGCTCCTGGGCTCGGACATGCGGCGTCGGCTGACGCCGCTGTCGACCTCCATGTGGGGCGCCGATCCCTGGTCGCGGGGGGCCTATTCCTACGCTCGACCGGGGCACGCGGGCGACCGGGCGCGGCTGCGGACGCCGATCGAGGACCGCATCTTCCTGGCGGGAGAGGCGACCTGCACCCGCTTCTACGGGACCGCCCACGGGGCCTGGATGGAGGGTGAGCGCGCGGCGGGTCTCGCGCTTCAGGCCGTCGCCGCGTGAGCCGGGCGCCCGCCAAGGCGACGGCGAAGACGGCGGCCAAACGGCCCCGCCGCGTTCCCGGCTTTCCGCCCGATCCCGACCGGGTCGAGGCCATCTTCGAGCGGTTGGCCCGCGTCATGCCCCAGCCGAAGACCGAGCTGAGGTTTCAGGATCCCTTCACCCTGGTCGTCGCCGTCGCGCTCTCGGCCCAGGCGACCGACGTGTCGGTCAACAAGGCGACCGACAAGCTGTTCAAGGTCGCCGACACGCCGGAGAAGATGCTGGCCCTCGGCGAAGCGGGCCTGATCCCCTTCATCAGCTCGATCGGGCTCTACCGGAACAAGGCGAAGAACGTCATCGCCCTGTCGCGGCTGGTGCTGGAGAGGCACGGCGGCGTGACGCCCCTGAACCGCGCCGACCTTCAGGCGCTGCCGGGCGTGGGCCGCAAGACCGCCAGCGTCGTGCTGAACGAGCTGGGGATCGAGCCCGCCATCGCGGTGGACACCCACGTGTTCCGCGTTTCGCACCGGCTGAAGCTCGTCACCGGCAACACGCCGGACAAGGTCGAGGACCAGCTGCACCAGGTCGTGCCCCAGGGCTACCTGCCCAAGGCCCATCACTGGCTGATCCTGCACGGCCGCTACACCTGCACCGCGCGAAAGCCGAAGTGCGCCGCATGCGTCATCGCCGAACTATGCCCCTCGCGGGTGGAGCTGAGCGGCTGAGCGCCTGAGTGAACCCCGGTCGGGGGGGGGGGGCGCCCCCCCCCCCCCCCCCCCCCGGGCCCCCACCCCCCCCCCCCCGCCCCCCCCCCCCCCCGGCGCGCCCCAAAAGCACCACACACCCACAA
>JBKBUS010000109.1:0-369 GCA_046290035.1 Brevundimonas sp. | reverse complement strand
GAGCGCCTGAGTGAACCCCGGTCGGGGGCGCCGGCCGAACGCCGACGCCCCGGTCCGGTTCAGAACGGCACCGCCAGGCGGACGCCGACCTGGTGCGTCTCGACCTTCTCGCCCCACTGGCCGAGATAGCCGATGCGGGCCGACAGGCCTTCCTGGCTGACGATCTCCACCCCGAACTCGCCCTCCCACGCCTGCTCGTCGAGGGGCTGCACCGTGGCGAAGGGATCGGCCAGGGATCCGGCCGCCTCGAATGTGGCCAGCACCCCCGGCTTGTGACCGCCGATGACCTGGTTGAAGCCGACCGCCGCATAGGGCCGCACCCGAGCGTCCGCCGCCGCGAACTCGCCGCCGACCTCCAGACGCGGACGC
>JBKBUS010000108.1:0-5867 GCA_046290035.1 Brevundimonas sp. | reverse complement strand
GAAGCGCGCGAGGACGACTTCAATCTGGGCATCTACCGGATGCAGGTGCTGGGCAAGGACAAGGCCATCATGCGCTGGCTGGCCCACCGCGGCGGGGCCCAGCACTATGCCCGGCACAGGAAGGCCGGAAAGCGGGAGCCCCTGCCCGCCGCCATCGTCCTGGGCGCCGATCCCGGCACCATCCTGGCGGCGGTCACGCCGGTCCCGGACACCCTTTCGGAGTATCAATTCGCCGGCCTGATGCGCGGCGCCAAGGCCGAGCTGGTGGCCTGCAAGACCGTGCCGCTGATGGTGCCGGCCCAGGCCGAGATCGTGCTGGAGGGCCACGTCCTGCTGGACGAGCATGCGCCCGAGGGGCCCTACGGCGACCACACCGGCTACTACAACTCGGTCGAGACCTTTCCGGTGTTCCAGGTGAGCGCGATCACGATGCGGAAGGACCCGATCTACCTGACCACCTTCACCGGGCGGCCGCCGGACGAGCCCAGCGTGCTGGGCGAGGCGCTGAACGAGGTCTTCATCCCCCTGCTGCGCCAGCAGTTCCCCGAGATCGTCGACTTCTGGCTGCCGCCCGAGGGGTGCAGTTACCGCATCGCCGTGGTCTCGATGAAGAAGGCCTACCCCGGCCACGCCAAGCGGGTGATGCTGGGCGTCTGGAGCTATCTGCGACAGTTCATGTACACCAAGTGGGTCATCGTCGTGGACCACGACGTCGACGCCCGCGACTGGAAGGACGTGATGTGGGCCATCTCCACCAAGATGGACCCGGCTCGCGACATCACCGTCATCGAGAATACCCCCATCGACTATCTCGACTTCGCCAGCCCCGAGAGCGGCCTGGGATCCAAGATCGGCCTGGACGCCACCGACAAGCTGGAGCCCGAGACCAAGCGCGAGTGGGGCGAGGTCATCCGCATGGACGCGGAGGTGGTTCAGCGGGTCAGCGAGATGTGGGGTCGCCTCGGCCTGCCCGGTGACGGAACGCCGATATGGAAGTAGCCTGACGCGCGATTCGGGTCGGGGGGCCGGATGAGCGCATTCGAGTTCTTCTTCAGCCTCTACGGCCTGGTGCTCGGCTTGTCGGTCGTGGAGATCGTCTCCGGCTTCGCCCGACTGGCTCACGACGCGCGCGGCGTTCGCATCGGCCTGCTTACGCCTGCGCTCGCACTGCTGCTGCTCACCGACCTGTGCGGCTTCTGGCTCAGCGCCTACCATGCGTACACCGACCGGCCGCTGGACTATGTCGTGGTGGCCCTCGCTCTAGGGGCCTCGGCCCTCTACTACGTGGCGGCCTCGGTGGTGTTTCCGCGAGACCTCGCGCGCGAGCCGGATCTGGACGAGGTGTATCTGCGGCACCGGCGCCTGGTGATGCTGTCCATCGCCGCTGCGGGCATCGTGATGTTCGAACTTGTTCCCAGCCTGACGGCCGAGGGGCGCGCGTTCCGTCTGGCGTTCTGGACCGATCTCTCGGCCTCGTGGCAGCCGCTGGTCTTCTTCGCTTGCATCCCCCTTATCCTGCTGACCCGGCGCAAGGGCGCAAACCTCGCCCTGATGCTGCTGATGCTGGGAGTCAACGTGGCGAGCTTCCTTCGCCTGCCGGCCCTCGCCTGAGGCTCGCCCATGAGCGATTTCGAGTTTTTCTTCAGCTTCTACGGCCTGATCCTGGGTCTCTCGGTCGCCGAAATCGCTTCGGGAGTCGCCCGCACCGTCCACGAGCGTGGCGGCGTCAAGGTCGGCTGGCTTACGCCGATGCTCGCGGTGTTCGTGTCGTTGGACGTCGCCGGGTTCTGGGTGGTGGCCTGGCAGGATTGGCGCGGGATCGACTTCGACTTCGGCATCCTGGTGATCGGGCTGATCATGGCGATGACCTACTACGTCGCCGCCGCCGTGGTCTTCCCGCGGGAGTTTGACGGCTGGGGGTCGCTGGACGAGCACTTTTGGGCCCGCCGACGCCTGGTGTTCGGCGGCATCCTGGCGACCAATCTCATGGCGCTGGCCGGCACGGTCTGGGCGTGGCTGGCGGCGGATCGCGGCTATCCGTTCCCGATGAACTGGGTCAGCTGGAGCTACTTCGTTCTGGTGGGCCTCGCGCTGGTGATGCCGAAGGGCCGGGCCATGTACGTCGTTCTGGCGCTGCTGATCGTATACTTCCTGAATTGGCTGCCCCAGCTGAACCCCCTTCAGGCGGCGATCGACGCCCGACCCTGAGCACGCGCAGGCTGAATGGGGCCCGGTCGCCCGGGCCCCGCCGGGTCGTCAGAAGGCGAACTTGGCCCGGACCGTGAGCGGCACATAGGTCCGGTCGCCCACGTCGTTGATGGCGGCCAGCCCCAGACCGCCGATCGCGCTGTCGTCGCCGTCCAGTTCGCCGACGTAGCGATAGCCGGTTTCGGCCTGCAGCGAGACCGTGTCGCTGACCTGCCAGGAGACACCCAGGTCCACACCCGCCGAGATGCTGGTCGTGCTGTCGTAGAAGGGCGCGTTGGCGATCAGGATATCGGCGTCCGGGATTTCGAAGGTCGCCTCGACCGAGTCGGTGAACGCGGCGCCCAGACGACCCGCCACATAGGGCCGGATCCCGCCCGATCCGAAGTACTTGCGATAGCCGGCCTCGATGATCCAGGTCTCGACGTCGCCGAAGGTGCCGAACACCGGAAGGGTGGTGTTCAGAGCCGGGACGAACGCGCCGCCGACCTGCACCGTGCCCTCGTCCGACTTGACGTAGCGCACCGAGCCGAACGCCTCGGCGCTGTCGCTGACGCCATAGGCCGCCTCGAAGCCGAGGTTGAAGGCCTCTCCGTAGATGTCGTCATAACTGCGGGGCTCGATGCGCAGCTCCGCATCCACCCCGGCGAGCGCGGGGTTCAGCGGGCCGAGGTCCGGAACCGGGGCGATGGCGCCCTCATGGACCTCTCCATCGGTGGGGAACTCCGCTCCGGCTTCGAACCCGAAGGTCCACTGGCCGGGAGCGGTCTGGGCCTGGGCGGCTCCGGCGGCCAGCAAAGCCAGTGCGGAGGCGACGGCGATGGTCTTGGACATGATCCTCACTCCTTCTGAACACTATGTCGGCGACAGGACATAACCCTCGCCGCGAGCGCAGATGGGGAGACTGTGCCACTGTGATGATGTGGCGGAACGCCGCGTGGGCGGTTGATCGGCCGCGCGCATTGGTGAAGGAAGGCCCATGCGCGCTTTCGTCCCGCTTCTGTTGTGCCTCTTGTCCGCGAGCCCCGTCATGTCTCAGTCCAGTCCGAACCTCGCGCCCTGGGACCAAGCCTTCCTGCCGCCGGCGCCCGCCTGGGACGGCGCCAGCCGCGCGCTACTGAGGCCCGCGTCCGATCCCTGGGCGACGGACTTCGAGCGTGATCCGGAGCTCGATTTCAGCCCCGACTACGTCGAGACGCGAGCCTGGTTCGATCGGCTCGACGCCTCCTCCGACCTGATCCGCATCGAAGAGTTCGGCGTCTCGCCCGAGGGGCGGCCGATCTATGCGGTGATCGCGTCGAAGGACGGTCAAGCCTTCGATCCGGACAAACCGGTGCTGCTGGTCCAGGCGGGCATCCACCCGGGCGAGATCGACGGCAAGGACGCCGGGATGATGCTGCTGCGCGATATGGCGCACTACGGCCGCGACGACCTGCTGGACCGGGTGAACCTGATCCTGATCCCTATCCTGTCGGTGGATGGCCACGAGCGGGCGTCGGCCTATTCCCGCCCCAACCAGCGCGGACCGCGTATCCAGGGCTGGCGCAACACGGCGACGAACCAGAACCTGAACCGCGATTACATGAAGCTGGATCAGGCGGAGATGCGGGCGGTGCGCGGGCTGATCCTGAGGTACCGGCCAGACCTCTACGTTGATGTGCACGTCACCGACGGCATGGATTACCAGTACGACGTCACCTACGGCTACAACGGCGAGAACGGCGTCTGGTCCCGCAGTCCGGCGATCGCCCGCTGGCTGGACGAACGGTTCAAGCCGGACATGAACGCGGCGCTCGAAGCCAAGGGGCATATACCGGGCGAGCTCGTCTTCGGCATCGACGATTCCAATCCGCGCGCGGGCCTGTCGGACGGCGGACTGGGCGAGCGGTTCTCCAACGGCTGGGGCTCGGCGGCGCATGTGCCGACCATCCTGATCGAGAACCACAGCCTGAAGCCGTTCGAGCAGCGGGTGCTGGGCACATATGTCTTCGTGGAAACGGCGATGCGGCTGCTGGCGGAGCGGGGCGGCGAGCTGCGGCGCGCGATCGCGGATGACTCGGCGCTGCGCCCGGCGGAGATCCCGGCGAACTTCGTCGCCGATCCGGAGCCCGCCTATCAGCGCGCCTTCAAGGGCATCCGCTATGAGACCTACCTCAGCCCCGCGTCGGGCCGCGAGGAGATCCGCTGGCTGGGCGAGCCGGACCCGGAAATCTGGTCCCTGCCCTTCTACGGCTCGCGGCCGAGTCTGACCCTGGCCCGACCGGACGCCTACTGGGTCCCGGCGCACCGGGCGGACATCATCGAGCGACTGCGTCTGCACGGGATCGCGATGGAGACGCTGACGCAGGCGCGCACCGTGGAGGTCGAGATGCTGCGCCTCGTCGATCCGCAGGTGTCGCCGCGAACCAATGAGGGCCATGTGCCGGTCACCGTGCGCTCGGTCGAGCCCGAGCGGCGCGCCTGGACCTTTCCGACGGGCTCGGTGCGCGTCTCGACCGATCAGCCGCTCGGCGACATGGTCGTGCTGCTGCTCGAGCCCCAGTCCAGCGAGAGCTTCTTCGCCTGGGGCATGTTCCACGAGGTGCTGAACCGGGTGGAGTACATCGAAGGCTACGCCATCGCGCCGCTGGCGGAGCGGATGCTGGCCGCCGATCCCGTGCTGAAGGGCGAGTTCGAGGCCAGGCTAGAGGCCGACGCGGCGTTCGCCGCCGACGGGGATGCGCGACTTCAGTGGTTCTATGAGCGTACGCCCTTCTACGACGACCGTTTCCGGCTGTATCCGATCGCGCGAGAGGTGCGCTGACGCGTTGCGGCGCGGAGCGGGGTCGGCCATATCCCGCCCATGCCCTCCACTGAGCCCGTCCCCCCCGCCGACGACATCCTGCCGTCGCTCATCGAACATGCGCTGAGGTCTGGAGCGGACGCGGCCGAGGCGATCCTTTCGGAGCGCGAAGCCCTGTCGGTGGGGGTCCGTAACGGCGCGCTCGAGGAGGTCGAGCGCGAGGAAAGCCGCGACCTGTCGCTGCGTGTGTTCGTCGGGCGCCGGCAGGCGGTGGTATCCAGCTCCAGCCTTTCGCCGGAGGCGCGCGCGCGCCTCGTCGAGCGGGCGGTCGCCATGGCGGCGCTGGCCCCCGAAGATCCCTACGCCGGCTTGGCGGAGGCTGCAGGCCTCGCCGTGGGCCCCTTTCCGGACCTTGACCTGTACGATCCGTCTGAACGCTCGCCCGAAGCGCTGGAGGCCACGGCCCGGGAGACCGAGACCGCGGCGCTGGCCATCGCGGGCGTCAGCCGGTCCGAGGGCGCGGACGCCGCCTGGTCGCGCGGCCGCTGGCGCCTCGTGACGTCCGAAGGCTTCGACGCCGCCCGACAGCGCAGCGAGCAGCTTCACCGCAGGACGGCCCGGCGGGCGCGCTCGACGACGGCCGGGAGCGCCTTCTGCAGCGCGGGCGACATGAGCAGCTGGTCGGCGCCGGCCTCGAGGGCACGGACCGCGACCTCTGCGTCGCCGTACTTCTGGCGCACGCCCTCCATCTCGAGGGAGTCGGTGATGATGACGCCCTCGTAGCCCAGCTCCTCGCGCAGCAGACCGGTGAGGATCGGCCGGCTGAGGGTGGCCGGGTCGCCCGAGTCGTCGAAGGCCGGCACCGCCAGGTGCGCGGTCA
>JBKBUS010000107.1:0-5886 GCA_046290035.1 Brevundimonas sp. | reverse complement strand
GAGGACCGCCGCGCGCGACCTTCCGGCCGATCTCGCGATAGACGCCGCGCGCGGCCGCGATGGCCAGCGCGGAACGGAACGGCAGGGAGCGCAACCCCTCGCGCGCGCTGTCGTAATAGGGTTCGGCCACGTCGAGCAGGCGCCGCGCCACCGCATGCACCTGCGCGCGATTGGCCGGGTCGGCCACGGCTTCCGGCGTCGCGTCCAGTCCCGCCTCGACCAGCCAGTCGGACGGCAGATAGACGCGCCCGTTCTCGGCGTCCTCGATCACGTCGCGGCTGATGTTGGTCAGCTGGAAGGCCAGGCCCAGATCCTGGGCGCGGCGCAGCACCAGGGGATCGGACGCCCCCATGACGCGCGCCATCATCACCCCCACCACCCCGGCGACGTGCCAGCAATAGGACAGCACGTCCTCGAGCGTGCGGTACGGCCGCTGTTCGACGTCCATGGCGAACCCGTCGATCAGGTCCAGCGGCCAGCGCTCCGGCAGGCGATGACGCAGCGCGACCCGCTGAAACGCCGCGAAGGTCGGGTCGCTCATGGGCTCGCCGGCGAGGGCCCGGCGGGTGAGGTCATAGAGCCGGGCCAGGCGCCGCTCCTGTTCCGGACGGCTGATCGCCTCCTGGCCGTGACCGTGGTCCTGTCCGTCGATCTCGTCGTCGCAGCGACGGCACCAGGCGTAGAGCAGCCAGGCGTCCTCGCGCACCTTGGGATCGAACAGACGGGACGCGGAGCGGAAGCTCTTCGATCCCTTGACGATCGATTCCTTGGAGGCGGCGAGGACGGCGTCGGTCATCGCGCGGCCGTCAGTCCCTCGAGCATCAGGCCGGCGGTCGCCTTGGCCGAGCCGACCACGCCGGGGATGCCCGCGCCCGGGTGCGTGCCCGCGCCGACCACGTAGAGGTTCGGCACCCGGTCGTCGCGGTTGTGGGTCCTGAACCACGCGCTCTGGGTCAGGATCGGCTCAAGCGAGAAGGCGGAGCCGAGGTGGGCGTTCAGCGTGTCCTCGAAGTCGTCCGGCGTCCACAGGCGGTGGGTGACCAGATCGCGCTTGAGGTTCGGGATGTAGCGCGCCTCGAGGTAGTCCATGATCTTGTCGGCGTAGCGCGGCCCCTCGACCGACCAGTCGATGTCGGCGGCCCCCAGGTGCGGCACGGGGCTGAGGACATAGAAGGTCGAGCAGCCCGGCGGCGCCATGCCCGGATCGGTGGCGCACGGATTGTGCAGATACAGCGAGAAGTCCTCGGGCAGCTTCGGCCCCTTGAAGATCTCGCCGATCAGCTCGCGATAGCGGGGCCCGAAGCAGATGGTGTGGTGCGCCAGCTGCGGATGCTCGGCCTTCAGGCCGAAGTGCAGCACGAACAGGGACATGGAGAAGCGCTTGGACTTCAGGTCCTTCGCCTTGGCCTGGCCGCGCGGGGTGTGTCCCAGAAGCTTGTCATAGGTGTGCACCACGTCGGCGTTGGAGGCGACCATGTCGGCCTCGATGGTCTCGCCGCTTTCAAGCGTCACACCGGTGGCGCGTCCCTCGGCCATCTCGATGCGGGCGACCGGCGCGTTCAGGCGCAGGGTCCCGCCCATGTCCTGGAACGCCTTCACCAGACCGGCGATCAGGGCGCCCGTGCCGCCCCTGGCGAACCATACGCCGCCGCGCCGCTCCAGCGCGTGGATCAGGGCGTAGACCGAGCTGGTCTCGAAGGGGTCGCCGCCGACCAGCAGCGTGTGGAAACTGAACGCCTGGCGCAGCTGCGGGTCCTTCACATAGCGGGACACCATGGCGTGGACGCTGTTCCAGCTCTCGAGCCGAGCCAGTTCGGGCGCCGCCTTGATCATCGACCAGAAGCTCTGGAAGGGCACGGCGCCCAGCTTGACGTAGCCTTCCTGGTACAGCTCCTCCGAATAGGCGTGGAAGCGGTTGTAGCCGTCCACGTCCTCGGGATTGAAGGCCGCGATCTGGCGTTCCATCGCGGCCTGATCGTCGTTGTAGTCGAACGACTTTCCGTCCTCCCAGCACAGCCGGTAGAAGGGATCGACCGGCAGCAGCTCGACGTAGTCGGACAGGGGCCGGCCCGTGCCCTCGAACAGCTCGGGCAGACAGTCGGGATCGGTGATCACCGTCGGACCGGCGTCGAAGACGAAGCCCTGATCGTGCCAGACGTAGGCGCGGCCGCCGGGCTTGTCGCGCTTTTCGACCAGGGTGGTCTGCACGCCCGCGCGCTGCAGCCGGATCGCCAGGGCGATGCCGCCGAAGCCGGCTCCGATGACCACCGCGCGGCGCGCCGTGACGTCTCTCATGGGGTGTGTCCTTCGCCGGTTTCGCGGAGTTCGCGCAGAGCTTTGCCGATCGGCACGGGGGGTTTTCCCGCCAGGATGCGCGCCTTGTCCAGCGTGGTCGAGCGCCCTGCGTAGAACCGCCGCACGACGCCCTCCGACAGGCCATAGAAGCGCTCGAGCACCCGCCAGCGCTCGCCGGGCTCGGCGGCGCGGAACAGCATGCGGTCGAGCAGGCGGTAAAAGCCGCGCTCGCGCCAGGTCCGGCGGGAGTGATCTTCCAGCAGCCGACGCAACGCCTCGCCCTCGAACGACGGCGCCTCGGCCACCCGCCGCGCCGTCTCCACCGCGTCCGGCAGGGAATAGCCGGTCGTCGGATGGAACAGCGCCGCCGAAAGGCCGGCTCGCGCCACGCCTTCCGCTCCCGACATCCAGAAGGCGTCCATGTCGCCGTCCAGCGCGATGGGCAGGACGCCCTCCTCTTCCTCGACGATCCCGGCGACGCGCCAGCCGCGCGAGACGGCGTAGGCGGCGATGCGGTCGCGGATCGCGGGGCGGTCCAGGGCCGGTCCGTCCGCGTAGTAGGTGTCCTCGACCAGCACCGTCGTTTCGTCGAACGGCAGCAGATAGACGAAGCGGTAGGCCCCGTGCTGGGCCACCGTCGCGTCCATGATGGTGGGACGGGTCAGACCGTGGGGCTGCTCCAGGCGCAGCACCTGACCGAGAAACACCTGCCAGCCCAGCTGAAGCTCGGGGCTGGGCCCGGGGCCGCGGGCGTCGATCACCCCCTTGGCCCTCAGGACCCGCTGGTCCGACAGCTGGACGGAGGTCGGCGTGACGGCCACCGCCTCGCCCACGGTCAGCCGGTCCCCGATCAGGGGCCGCAGCGCCGCGTCGAGACGGTCGGAGGTCAGGCTGTTGTAGGGGGTCCGCAGCGTGCGGGAGCGGTTGGGGAAGTGGACGTCGTAGCCGTCCTCCCAGCGGTGCGCGATCGCCGGAGCCAGCCAGGCGCGATCGGCGTCGGACACGTCGCCGTCGAAGAAGGACCAGGTGTGCCTGCCGCCGAACCGCCCCTCGCGCTCCACGACCGCGAACCGCACCTCCGGCCGGGTCACGGCGAGGCGCCAGGCGATCAGGCTGTTGGCCAGCCCGCCGCCGACCAGGATCAGGTCGAGGTCGTCATCGGCGGACACGCTTGTTCCTCAGGGCCGGGCTTCCACCCGCAGGATGTAGGGGCCCAGCTGCTTGGCGTCGAACCCCTGCGCGCGGATGACGTAGACGCCATCCTCCTCAGCCGTCCAGTCGAGCCGGGCGTGGGTGTCGGACAGGCTGTCGTCGTCGCTGGCCAGGGCGAGGAACTCCTCCTCGTCCCGGCCGATGGCGACCACCGCGTCGAAGTCGTTGGAGGCCATGACGATCCGCACCTCCTCCTCCGCCTTGAGCCGGATGCGGTAGGCGTCGAAGTACACGCCTTCCGGAGAAATCCCGTCGCTCTCGCTCAGCACGCCGCGCACGGTCGAGCCGATCATCAGGCTGCCGGGCTGCGGCGCGGGGCCGCGGTCGGTCAGTTCGACGGCGAACAGGCCGGTCGAGCCGGAGCCCAACGGCGAGACCCGCAGGATGTACTCGCCGGTCTCTGCCGGAGTGAAGTTGAGGCGCGAGTCCAGCCCCTCGCCCAGACCGTCGTCGTCCTCGGCGAGCGCTTCGAAGGCGTCGCCGGGGCGGCCGATGCGCAGATAGCTGTCGAAGTCGCCGGAGCGCAGCACCGCCTGAAGCCGACGTCCGGCCACGCCCTGGATCAGGAAGTCGCGATAGCGGCGCGCCTCGGCGTCTTCGGGGCTGGTCTCGTCGATCTCCCCTTCGATCCGCTCGCCGGGGGCCAAAGGCGTCGGGGGCGGCGGCGGCGGCACGTCCTCGAGCTCCAGCGTGTAGCCGCCCTCCCCTTCGCCGCCGAGCGCGCGGGCCTCGATGAGATAGGTCCCGGCCGCGTCGAAGGTGTGGACGAGGCGCGAGTCCGTGCCGAAGCCGGCGCCGTCGTCGTCGGAGGCCAGCTCCTGGCCGTCCACGTCGGTCAGGGACAGATAGGCGTCGAAGTCGGCCGAGCGCATTCCGATGCGCACGGTCTGCCCGGCGCGGGCCTCGAAGGCGTAGATGTCGGCCCGCTCGCCGGCGAGATTGGTCCCGTCCTCGGCGGTCAGCTCGCCCTCCACCTCGTCGCCGAAGGCGATGGGATCGCGGGGCGGCGGCGGCGGCGGGGTCGTGCGCGTGAGGGTGTAGGCGCCCGCGGCCTCGCCCGAGAGCGCCATGGCCCGGACCAGGTACCGCCCGTCCTCCGGCGCCGTGAACACGAGGTAGGAGTTCAGGCCGAGGGCGGGACCGTCGTCGTTGCGGGCCAGCTCCTCGAAGGCGCCCTCGACCTCGCGGCCGACGACCAAGAGGGCGTCGAAATCCTCGGACTCAAGCGTCAGGGCGGTGCGCTCGCCCGCGGCGGCGTCGAAGCGGTAGGCGTCGTAGGCGGCGTCGGCCTCGTCCGCCGGATCACCGTCGTCCAGCTCGCCCGAAACGGGGGCGTCGAGATCGATCGGCTTCGGCGCCGGGGCCGGCGGAGCGGGCGCGCGCTCGACCAGCGAAAGCGTGTAGGGCCCGCCTTCCAGGCCGTTCAGGGCCCGGGCGCGCAGGATGTAGGCGCCGTCTTCGGGCAGGGTGACGCGCAGGCGCGCGTTGAACCCCTCGCCCAGGCCGTCGTCGTCCCAGTCGAACGCCTCCTCGGCGCCCTCGGCGAAGATCTCGAGGTAGGGATCGAACGCCTCCGCCCGCAGGACGGCTTCCAGCCTCTGGCCCGCGCGACCCTGGAACAGGTAGTCGTCGTAGCGATAGCCGTCGCGGCTGGGATCCTCGCGCGTAAGGGCGGCGTCGATCGTCGCCCCCGTCGCGATCGGGTCCTGCGCCAGCGCCGGACCGGCCAGCAGGATCGCGCCGCCGGCGGCGGCGGCCAGAAGATTGCGACGCATGCGAGTCTCCCCAGAACGACGTGCGATCATAGACGCCGAAGCCGCACCTCTGTAAACGCGCGCCGATCCCTTAATTTCGTCTTCGCGGAGCCCTCCTCATGGCCGACGCCCAAGCCCCCGCGCGCCGGATCGACGGCAAGGCCTTCGCCGAACGGCTGCGCGCCCGCGTCGCCGCGGCCGCCGGACGGCTGGAGTCCCGGCATGGAGTGAAGCCTGGACTGGCGGTCGTGATCGTCGGCGAGGACCCGGCCAGCCAGATCTACGTCCGCAACAAGGGCGAACAGACCGCCGCCGCCGGCATGCGTTCGGACACGCACCGGCTGGCTGAGGCGACGACGCAGGACGAGCTGCTCGACCTGATCGCCCAGCTGAACGCCGATCCGGGCATCCACGGCGTCCTGGTGCAGATGCCCCTGCCCTCGCACATCGACGCCGCGGCCGTGCTCGCGAGCCGCGATGCCGTCGCGAGCCACGTCGATGAAGAAGTAGCCGGCGAACTGCTCCTTGGTGTCGGTATAGGGGCCGTCGAGCACATCGGTCTTGCCGGCGCGGCTGCGCACGATGGTGCCGTCCTTGCCGGGCTGCAGCCGTTCGCCGCTAGTGA
>JBKBUS010000106.1:0-5895 GCA_046290035.1 Brevundimonas sp. | reverse complement strand
CTTGTAGCTGAAGCGGCTGGTGCCGTCGGGCATCACCCCCTTGCCCTGGGTGCCGCGGATGGCGGTGCAAAGGTTGGTCTTGCGGCTCAGGCACGACTTACACTGGCGGCATTCCGGCGTGTAGAGCGGGATGACGTGGTCGCCGACCTCGACCGAGGTCACGCCGGGTCCGACCTCCACGACAACGCCCGCGCCCTCGTGGCCCAGAATCGAGGGGAAGATGCCCTCGGAATCAAGTCCATCCAGCGTGTAGGCGTCGGTGTGGCAGACGCCCGTCGCCTTGATCTCGATCAGCACCTCGCCGGCGCGGGGGCCCTCCAGATCGACCTCGACGATCTCGAGCGGACGTTTGGCCTCGAAGGCGACAGCGGCGCGGGTCTTCATCTCAATCCCTCTCGTCGGTCGGGCCGACTCGCGCGACCCGGCCGACGATTAGGAGGTGGCGCGGGTTGGCGCCAGTGCGGCGATCAGGTCAGGACGACGATCGCTACGCGACGGTTCTGGGCGCGGCCCTCGGCGGTGTCGTTCGGGGCCACCGGCTGCTCCTCACCATAGGAGATGGTCGCCATACGGTTCAGCGCCACGCCCTGCTGGTTCAGATAGCGACGAACGGCCTCGGCCCGCTGCTGGCCCAGCTGGTCGTTGTACGACTCCGGGCCGGTCGCGTCGGTGAAGCCCTGGATCTCCAGATAGACGTTGCGGTTCTCGGTGCGCAGGCGTTGGGCCAGTTCCGCCAGACGTTGCTCGGCTTCCGGCGACAGTTGGCTCGCGTCGGTCGGGAACTTCACCGAGTCATCGGACAACACCACCTCATAGAGGAACTTGCCCTCGGCCAGCACATGAGCGGCGTTGGCGCGCTCGAGCGCCTGACCGGCCGTGCCCTCGACCTGGGTCACGCGGGTGTCCACGGTGGTGACGCGCTCGTCCACCACGGCCACCTGATCACGCACGAAACGGTGGCTGGCGCAGCCGGAGGCGACGAGCCCCACCGACAGCAGCACGCCGGCGGTGACGGCGGTGCGAAGTTTGGATCGGGTCAACAGATGTCTCCTTGAACGCCGGGGCGCGACATCCGGCCTCACGCGCAGGTCACGACAAGGTGAGTCTCGCTGGGCGCGGTCATGACGACCTTGGGGCATGAATACGTCAGCTTCGCCGTAAGATTCGGGTCCCAGGAGCAATAGTCATGTTCTGTCTGGAACGAATCTCGTCGTCGGGTAGTTGTCCGCGCCGGGCGTCTCAAAGCGCGGCCTCATCGCCGTCGCTACTCATGCGGCACACACAAGAGCCGATCAGCGTTCGCCACGATGCTGACGCGCCTAGAGGATTTTCTTTCGCACCGGACGGACAGTCGGTGAGGCGGCATGCGCAGACCCTTCGAGCCGCCCCGCCGCCGAAGCGGTTGGGGACGGGCGGCGCTGATCGCGAGCCTGGTCAGCGTCGTGCAGATCGGGCTCCTGGTCATGGCCGGGTGGCGCGTCGCCCTCCCGGAAGACCCGGCGCCGCTTCCGATCGAGGTGCGGCTTGAGCCGCCGCGGCGCGCACCGCAGCCTCGGCCGGGACCGGCCCCGGAAGGGGAGGAGAACGCCGACGCCCCCGCGCCGACCGTAGAGGCGGCGGCGCCGCAACCCGCGCCCCAGCCCCCTCGGGCCGCACCGAGGCCTTCCATCAGTCCGCCGCCGCCGGAGACGCCCGTTCTGGCCGTCGCCCCGGGGCCGATCGGGCCGCCTGATCTGCCGATCCTGGACGGCGCGCAGCTCGCGGGGGCGCTCCGCTCGGGCGGGGGCGCGAACGATTCCGGGGCCGGGCAGGGCGGGGGCGGACCCGGCGGCCGAGGCGGCGACTGCGACATGGTCGCCCGGCTTGAGCGGGCGCTCGCCGCCGACGCCGACATCCGCGCGGCGGTGGCCGCCTCGTTCGCCGGTCGGGGAGGCGCGTCCGACGCGGTGCTGGTCTGGGACGGCGACTGGCTGCAGAGCCCCGGCCAGGCCGGCAAGGGACTGGCGGGCGTGCGTCAGGCCATCGCGGTCGAGGTCGCCTTCGCGCCGCGGGCTTGTCGCGACCAGGTGGTGCGCGGCGCCGTCGTCCTGGCCGCCGCCCCGGATCCCGACGCGCCCCGACTGGCGCTGAGGGCCGGCGTCTGGCGCTGGCGGGATCTGCTCGGCCTCTAGGCGCGCTGCGCTTGGCGGGGCACATCGAGGCTATGAAGCACAGCAACATCGTCATTCTGACGGGCGCGGGGATCTCAGCAGAGTCCGGCGTGCCGACCTTCCGAGCCGACGACGGCCTGTGGCTGGGCCACCGGATAGAGGACGTCGCCACGCCCCAGGCCTTCGCGCGCGACCCTGCGAAGGTCCAGGCCTTCTACAACGCCCGCCGGGCGCAGCTGGCGAGCGTGCAGCCGAATGCGGCGCATCTGGCCATCGCCCGGTTCGCGGCGAAGCATCCGGGGCGGCTGATGCTGGTCACGCAGAACGTCGACGACCTTCATGACCGGGCCCATGCGGAGATCACGCCTGCGCCCGGATTCGAGCTGATCCACATGCATGGGGAGCTTCTGAAGGCGCGGTGCACGGCGTCGGACGTGATCTGCGACTGGCGCGAGGACCTCGAGGCGGATCATCCGTCCCCGCACCACCCGGAAGGCCGGCTGCGCCCCCATATCGTCTGGTTCGGCGAGACGCCGCTGGCGATGGACCGCATCGAGGCGGCGCTTCGGGCCTGCGACCTGTTCCTGTCGATCGGGACCTCCGGCGCGGTCTATCCGGCGGCGGGGTTCGTGCAGGCGGCGCGGTTCGCCGGCGCGCGGACGGTCGAGATCAATCTGGAGCCCACGGTGGGGCGGCGTCTTTTCGGAGAAGGCGTCTATGGTCCGGCGACGGAAACCGTGCCCGCCTTCCTCGACACCCTGGACTGATCAGACCAGTCCCAGATGCTCCACCAGGATGGCGCAGCCGATCAGGATCAGCGCCACGCCCCCCGCCAGCTCGGCGAAGCGTCCGAAGCGTGCGCCCACGACCCTGCCGATCATCATGCCGGCGGTGGTGGCCACGAAGGTGGTGAACCCGATGGTCGCCGCGATCAGCCAGATGTTGGCCCCGATGAAGGCCAGTCCGACGCCGATGGCGGCGGCGTCGATGCTGGTGCCGACGGCCGTGGCGATCAGAGCGACCAGGCCGCGGCGGGCGGCGGCGCTCTCATCATAGCTCTCGGCCGGTCGCGTGGCCTCCCAGATCATCTTGGCGCCGACCGCGCCCAGCAGCGTGAAGGCGATCCAGTGGTCGATCTGCTCCACCATCCCGGCGGCGGCGACGCCCAGAGCCCAACCGATGATCGGGGTCAGCGCCTCGATCAATCCGAACACCAGTCCGCCGCGCACGGCCGTGGCGAAAGCCGGCCGATGCGCCGCGCCCCGGCCGACGGACGCGGCGAAGGCGTCCGCCGACATGCTGAGCGACAGCACGGCGATCGAAAACGGGCTCATGAACATGAACGCGAACTCCGCCGGACGCAGACGACAGCGCCTTCGCCTGGCATCCGGTGGCCCAAGCGAAGCACGCTGGTCTCGCTAGACGGACGGCGTCCGCTGATCGCGCCACGCGGCGAGGGCCGGGCCCCCGACGACGAGTGTGTTGACGCGACCCCGGCTGTTTGATGGGCGCCGGAAGCTACTCCCCAACGGCGCGCGTCCTAAGGCGGTTCGGCCGGGGGATCAACCCTTGGCGGCTTCGCCCCGCTTCTCCAGCAGCTTCTGCAACCGCTGGCCGCGTCCCTTGGACAGCGCGTGGATCACGCCCCGGAAGGTCGCTACCTCCTGCTCCGACATCTGCGAACGGCCCAGCATCACGCGCAGGTTCCGGACCATCGAGGGCCGCTTCTCGGGCGGGAAGAAGAAGCCGGCCTCGTCCAGTTCCTTTTCCAGATGCTCGAACATGCCGATGATCAGCTCGCCCCGCGCCGGCGGATCGGCGTCGCGGAAGGCAGGAGGCGGCGCGTCCTGGAGGGTGGTGCGCCACTCATAGGCGTTGATCGACACGGCTTGCGCCAGGTTCAGCGAGTGGTGGCGCGGATCGATGGGGATGGTGACGATGCCCTGGCACAGGGCCACATCGGGCGTCTCCAGCCCGGTGCGCTCGCCGCCGAACAGCAGGCCCGTCTTCAGGCCCCGCGACGCCTCCTCGAACAGCACCTTCGCCGCCTCGCGCGGGGTGCGCACGGGCTGGCGCGTCTCGCGCGGGCGGGCGGTGGTGGCGAAGACGACATTCAGGTCGGCCACGGCCTCGCCGACCGTGTCGAAGACCTGAACGCCCTCCAGGATCCAGTCGGCCCCGGAGGCGGTGGCCCAGGCGCGCTCCTGCGGCCAGCCCTTCAGCGGCGCGACGAGGCGCAGGCGCTCCAGGCCGAAGTTGGCCATGACGCGCGCGGCCGCGCCGATGTTCTCGGCCAGCTGCGACCGGTCCAGGATGACGACGGGGGGCTCGATCATGGGCAGCTGATGCCAGACTGGCGAGCGTCAGCCAACCGGGATGACCTGAAATGCCGCCACCCTCGGGCTTGACCCGAGGGTCGGACGATCCGTCGCTCGACGTCAGTTGCTATTGCACCGACGGCGCGAGATCACGGTCGTATGAGGCGCACCACGTCCGGTCCTCGGGTCAAGCCCGAGGATGACGGGTCAGGTCACGCCACCAGCTTCTCGGCCTGCTTCAGGTCCACGCTGACCAGCTGGGACACGCCGCGCTCGGGCATGGTGACGCCGTAGAGGCGGTCCATCCGGCTCATGGTCACCGGGTTGTGGGTGATGACGAGGAACCGCGTGTCTGTGCGCTTCCGCATCTCGTCCAGCATCCGGCAGAAGCGGTCGACATTGGCGTCGTCCAGCGGCGCGTCGACCTCGTCCAGCACACAGACCGGCGCGGGGTTGGCCAGGAACACGGCGAAGATCAGCGCCGCCGCGGTCAGGGCCTGCTCGCCGCCGGACATCAAGCTCATCACCGACAGGCGCTTGCCAGGGGGACAGGCGAAGATCTCCAGCCCCGCCTCCAGGGGGTCGTCGGACTCGACCAGCTTCAGCTCCGCCTGGCCGCCGTCGAACAGGGCTTCGAAAAGGGTCTTGAAGTTGTCGTTGATGACGTCGAAGGCCGCGACTAGCCGCTCACGCCCCTCGGCGTTCAGCTCGTCGATGCCGTCGCGCAGCTTGGCTATGGCGGTGGTCAGGTCCGCCCGTTCTCCGCGCATGGTCTCCAGACGCTCGGCGTATTCGTTCGCCTCGTCCTCGGCGCGCAGGTTGACCGCCCCCAGCTGTTCGCGCTCGCGCTCCAGGCCGTACAGCAGGTTCTCGGCGCCGGCGGCGTCCGGCGGGCGCGCCACCGCGTCGTCGATCAGTTTCTGACCCAGCGCCTCGGGGGTCAGGCCGGAGGTCTCGCGCACCTGCCGGTCGGCCTCGGCGAGCTTTTCGGCGGCGGCTTCGGCGTGGGCGGCCAGACCCGCGCGCGCCTCGCGCGCCCGACCGGCCTCGGCATCTGCGGCGCGGGTCGCGCGGTCAGCCTCGGACGCCGCACTCTCGGCGAGGGACAGGGCGTCGGCCGCGGCCTTGCGGCGCGTTTCGGCGGCGACCAGCGCGTCCATCAGCTTGCCGCGCTGTTCGGCCAGCGCTTCGGGCTGGGCCTTGGCGGCGTGGAAGATCGGCTGCATCAGCATGCCGGTCTGGTACACGAAGCGGCTGAGCTCCTGGCGGTAGGCGTCCATGTCCTTGATCGGCCGCGTCGCCACGCCGGAGTCGGCCGCCGCCTGCGCCACGGCCGGCGCGATGCGCAGGATCAGGCGGGCATCGAAGGGCTTGGGGATCAGGTAGTCGGGGCCGAAGGACAGCTCTTCGCCGGCATAGGCCGCCGC
>JBKBUS010000105.1:0-5897 GCA_046290035.1 Brevundimonas sp. | reverse complement strand
TGGTCGATGGCCACGGTGGCCCCATAGGTCCGGCCGGGGGTCCAATCGCGGCCGCGCCAGCACCGGCTCTCGGCGTCCCACCAGCCGTGGCCGGGGTGATAGTAGCCGAGGTCGCGATTGTACCAGTAGCCGTCGTTGCGCCGGGCGAAGGCGTAGCGCTGGTCCCGCCAGCGATAGTAGCGGTCGCCGCTCGTGTACGGGTCCCAGTACGGGCCCCAGCTGTCGCGTGGACCGTAGCCGTACCTGTAGGGGTCGCTGGCGCAGGCGCCGAGAGCCAGGGCTGAGCACAAGGCCGCGCTCAGGGCGATCGCGGTGGTATGGATGGTCTTCATGTCCGTCTCCCTTGCAGCCCCGCCGGAAAGGTTAACGCGCGAGACAGGCCAAAAGATCGCGGGTATGGCGAAACGGACCGGAGCGAGGCGTGCATGACCGACCAGATGACCGAGCCGTTGGACGCCGCCGATCCCTACGCCCGGGAAGCCCAGACCTTTCCGGTCCTGCCGGAGGAGATGGCCGACCGGATCGCCGCCTATGGCCAGGCCGAGACGCTGGACGATGGGACCCTGGTGTTCGAGCGGGGCCAGCGGTCGGTGGATTTCTTCCTGGTGCTGGACGGCGCCGTCGAAATCTACGACCTCGACGAGCGGGGGCAGCCGCATGTCTTCACCTTGCACGGGCCGCGCCAGTTCACTGGCGAGGTGGACCTATTCAACGACCGACAGATCCTGGTGTCGGGCCGAACGCGCGGCGCCACGCGGGTGGTGCGGCTGAAGCGGGACGTCTTCCGCCGGATGATCGCGGCCGAGGCCGACATCGGCGAGATCCTCATGCGGGCCTTCATCCTGAGGCGGGTCGGGCTGATGCGGCACGCCCAGGGCGGCGTCGTCCTGGTCGGCTCCGGCCATGACGGCGAGACCAGCCGTATCCAGAGCTTCCTGGAGCGCAACGGCTATCCGCTGAGACTGATCGACCGGGAGACGGACGCGGACGCCTCGGGCTTCCTCGAGGGCTTCCACCTGCAGCCCGAGCAGCTGCCGGTGGTGCTGGCGGACGGCCAGTTGCTGTTCAACCCGTCCGAGGCCGATCTGGCCGACCGGCTGGGCATCTCGATCGAACTCGATCCGGCCCATGTGCACGACGTGGCGGTGGTCGGCGGCGGGCCGGGCGGCCTGGCGGCGGCGGTCTATGCGGCGTCGGAGGGATTGGACACCGTCGTGCTGGAAACCTTCGCGCCCGGCGGGCAGGCGGGGACCAGCTCCAAGATCGAGAACTACCTCGGCTTTCCGACCGGCATCTCGGGCCAGGCGCTGGCGGGTCGGGCCCTGACCCAGGCTCAGAAGTTCGGCGCCCGGGTTGCGGTGTCCCGCTCGGTCATCCGCCTGCATTGCGACCACAGCCCCTACCAGGTCGAGCTCGACGACGGCCGCCGCGTGGCGGCCCGGGCGGTGGTGGTGGCGACCGGGGCCCGCTATCGCCGGCTGGAGATCGAGGGGTCCGAGCGGTTCGACGGGCGGGGCCTGCACTACGCAGCCACCGCCGTTGAGGCGCGCCTTTGCCGGTCCGAAGAGGTGATCGTCGTCGGCGGCGGCAACTCGGCGGGTCAGGCGGCGGTGTTTTTGTCGCGCTCGGCCGGGCACGTGCACGTGCTGGTGCGCGGGGAGGGGCTGGCGGCGACCATGAGCCGCTATCTGATCGAGCGGATCGACGCCTCATCGCGCATCACGCTCCACGCCCACACCGAGATCACGGTGCTGGAGGGCGACCCGGCGCTGGAGCGGGTGACCTGGCGCAATCGCCAGACGGGCGAGACCGAGACCAGGGCGATCGCCAATGTATTCGTGATGATCGGCGCCGAGCCCAACACCGCCTGGCTGGACGGCTGCCTTGAGCTCGATCCGAAGGGCTTCATCGTCTGCGGCGACCCGGCCTCCCCCTATTCGACCAGCCGTCCGGGCGTCTTCGCCGTCGGGGATGTACGCTCCGGCTCGGTCAAGCGCGTGGCCTCCGCCGTGGGCGAAGGCTCCGTCGCCGTCCAGGCGGTGCACAGGTTCCTGGATCCAGCGGCGGATTGACCTGAGTCCTTCTCCCCTTGCGGGAGCAGGTGTCATGCGGAGCATGACGGATGAGGGGGATGCGTCCGCCTGCTCATCGTCCGACAGCTCGCGAGCTGAAAGAGCCCCCTCATCCGAGCGCCTCCGGCGCCCCCCTTCTCCCACGAGGGGAGAAGGATTTTGTTTAAGCCTGCATGGTCCAGCCCTCGACGCCCATGGCGGCCTGGCGGACGGCTTCGGAGCGGGTGGGGTGCGGGTGGCTGGTGCGGGCGATGTCCTCGGACGCGCCGCCGAAGGCCATGGCCATGCAGGCCTCGCCGATCAGCTCGCCGGCCTGCGGCCCCATGATGTGGACGCCCAGGATGCGGTCGGTCGCCGCGTCGGCCAGAACCTTGGCGAAGCCGTCGGTCTCGTGGTTGATTTTGGCGCGCGAGTTGGCGGTGAAGGGGAACTTGCCGGTCTTGTAGGCGACGCCCGCCGCCTTCAGCTCGTCCTCGGTCTTCCCGACCCAGGCGACCTCCGGATAGGTGTAAACGACACTGGGGATCAGGTTGTAGTCGACGTGGCCGGCCTTGCCCGCGATCGTCTCGATGGCCGCGACCGCGTCCTCCTCGGCCTTGTGGGCAAGCATCGGGCCGTGGGTCACGTCGCCGATCACCCAGATCCCGTCCTTCCCGGTGCGGAAGTGGTCGTTGGCGATGAAGCCGCGCTTGTCCAGCTCGACGCCGACCGTCTCCAACCCCAGCCCCTGGGTGTAGGGACGCCGGCCGATGGCGACCAGAACCACATCGCCCTTGACGATCTCGGCCGCGCCGCCGGCCGAGGGCTCGACCGTCAGCTCCACGCCGTCCTTGGTGGTCTTGGCGGCGGTGACCTTCTGGCCCAGGCGGAAGGTCATGCCCTGCTTGGTCAGGGTGCGCTGAAACGCCGTGGCGAGGTCGGTGTCCATGCCCGGCGTGATGCGGTCCAGGAACTCGATGACCGTCACTTGGGCCCCCAGACGGCGCCAGACCGAGCCCAGCTCCAGCCCGATGATCCCTGCGCCCACCACGACCAGGTGCTTGGGTACGGCCGGAAGGGAGAGGGCGCCGGTGGAATCCACCACCTTCCCGTCCTCGAAGGCGACGCCCGGCAGCGGCGTGGGCTCCGAGCCCGTCGCGATGACGATGTTCTTGGTCTGATAGGTCTTCGAGCCGTCGACGCCCTCGACCACGACCTTCCCGGGACCGTCGATCCGGCCGCGGCCCTTAAGCCAGTCGACCTTGTTCTTCTTGAACAGGAATTCGATGCCCTTGGTGAGCGCCGTCACGCTCTCGGCCTTCTGCTTCATCATCTGGCCGAGGTTCAGCTTCGGGGCCGGGACCTCGATGCCGATGCCGGCGAAGTCCTTGCCCGCCATCTCGAACAGCTCCGACGCGTGCAGCAGGGCCTTTGACGGCATGCAGCCGACGTTGAGGCAGGTGCCGCCGAGCGTCTCGCGCATCTCCACGCAGGCGACTTTCAGGCCCAGCTGGCCGGCGCGGATCGCGGCGTTGTAGCCGCCCGGGCCCCCGCCGATGATGATGACGTCATAGGGTTGGACGGCTTCGGCCATGGGGTCCTCGGGAGCGTGGGCGTGCGGGGAGGGCGCGCCGGGTGCGGAAAGCGGGCGGAAACTAGCGTCAGGCGCCGCCGGGTCAACCGCGGGCGGCGTCAGCGCCTCATATAGGTGTGGCGGAGAGGGAAGGGAGTCGCGAACCGACTCAGGCGGCGAGCTGTCCGGGGATGCGCCGTCGACGCCTCCGTCGCGACACGGCCGCAATGACGAGACCCAGGAGGAACAACGCGCCGAGCACGATCCAGACCGGGTCGACGCCGGATTGGCTCATCGGCTCCGCATAGGGAGCCAGCTCGGTCGAGCGGGCCGCGATCTCGGGGGCGGCCGATCCTCCTGAGCGGTCGATGGCGAGCCTCAGCGCCGCGTCGGCGAGGAAGCCGATGAAATAGGCGATCGCCGCTCGAGGATTTCCAGCGCCCAGCATGAGCGCCGCGATGACATACAGGACGATCGCGCCGATCCAGAAGGCCGCGACCGGCAGGGCGGGCAGGGCGGCCTCCGCGCGCATCGCGGCGATATCGGGCGACGCGCCCTCGAGAAACGGCGACGCGAAGGGCCATGCCAGCCAGCCGGCGTAGGCCAGCACCGCCAGCGCCAAAATCACCTGCAGGGCTCGCATGATCGAACTCCCTTTCTCCCGCCGTTAACCTTTAGCACAGGTCGCGGAAGATGAGGCAGCGGTCGGGTCGTGAGGGTCAGGCGGCGGGCAGGGTGATCCGCACCTCGGTTCCGCCGCCGGGGGCGTCGTCCAACGTCAGGGTTCCGCCGGACTGACGCGCGAAGGCGTAGGCTTCACTGAGGCCCAGCCCGGCCGCGCCGGGTCGAGTGGTGAAGAAGGGCTCCAGCGCGCGCTCTCGCACGTTGGAGCTCATGCCCGGGCCGGAGTCGCGCACGCTGAACGTCCCGCCATGATCCCCGGCGGCCAGGCGCACGGCGATGGACAGCGGCGGTTCTCCCCCGGCCTCGACGGCGTTGCGCACGAGGGCCGAGAGCGCCGCCTCGAGACCCGATGCGTCGAGCCTCAGCATCAGCGGTTCGGAGGGCGTCTCGATCAGAAGGTCGACGCCGTCGCCCGCGACCCGGCGCAGGCGCGTCTCGAGCCCGCGCAGCAGGGTCGTCGCGTCCATGACCTGCGCCGCCGGAGCGTCGTCGCCTTGCGAGAAAGCGGACAGACGCCGGGTCAGCACCTCGCCTTTCTGGCCGGCCGCCAGCGCCGCCTGGCCGAGCCGCCGCACCCGGTCCGGATCGTCGGCCTGCTTGAGCATAAGGTCCAGCGCGCTGGTTATGACGCCGAGCAGGCTGGCGAAGTCCTGAGCCACGCCGCCGGTCAGGCGGCCGACCGTTTCAAGTCGACGACCCGCCTGACGCTCGGTCTCGGAAAGGCGCTCGAGCGCGGCCAGACGCGCGCGCGTCTCGGCGAGCTCGGCCGCGAGCCGTTCCGCCTCGGCGCGGGCGGCGACGGCGGCGTCGCTCCCAGCGGGGACTTCGGCGGACGCCTCGATGTCGGGCTCCGGCTCGGGAGCGCGTTCGCCGGCCAGGAGCACGGCCTCCACGCGGCCATGGCCATCCGACAGCGGCAGGGCGCGCCAGACCACGCCGCCCTCGCCCAGCTGGGGCGAAGCGAGCGGCTCGATATCGTCGGCTCCCGTCATGGCGGCGCGAAGCGCTTGACGGCCGCTCAACCGATCCGCGTCGGGGAGGAACAGGTCGGCGAAGTCGGCCCCGTCCAGGCTGTCGCCGGTCAGGGCGCGGGCCTGCGGATTGGCTTCCACGATGCGCCCGTCGGGCCCCACCACGACGAGCGCCGAGGCGGCGGCCTCGAACACCCGGCGGGTGAGGTCGCGGGCCGGCGGGGCTTCGACGACGGGCTCCGGCGCCTCGGCCTCCGGCGTGGTCAGGCCTTCGGTCTCCACGATGGCGGCGGTGGAGCCGATGATCCGGCCCATCTCGTCCTCGATCGGCATGGCGGTGACCGAAACCAGCATCTTCTTGCGGTTCGCCGGATTGGCGAGGATGTGCTGAAAGCCCTTGACCGTCTGGCCGCGAAGCGCCCGCGCGCTGGGCAGGAGATCCGGCGGAATCGGGCGGCCGTCCGGATAGGTGATGCCCCAGGTGGCGGAGTGGAAGCGCAGGCCCAGAAGCTCGGCGTCGCGCCGCCCCAGGAGCTGATGGGCCGCGCGGTTGGCGAAGACGAACTTGCCCTGCGGATCTGTATCGACCAGCGCCACGGGAATGGCATTCAGGATCTC
>JBKBUS010000104.1:1754-5910 GCA_046290035.1 Brevundimonas sp. | reverse complement strand
CGCCGAGGTGGTGGTGGCCCTGCGGGTGGGAGCCGGCCCCGACCAGACCCTGACGAATGGGGCCGACTATGCGCTGAGCGGCGCCACCTCGCTGGTCAACGGCGGCGCGGTGACGCTGGACCCGTCCGTCGTTCCGGCCGCCTGGCCCGCCGGAAGCAAGATCATCCTGCTACGCCGCACCCCCAAGGCGCAGGCCACGGCCCTGCCCGACGTGGAAGGGCACAAGCCGAAGGCCACGGAAGCGGCGCTCGACAAGGCCATGCGCATCGCCCAGGAGCACGAGGACGGCCTGGGTCGCGCCCTTCAGGCTCCGCCCGGCGAGACCCTGGCGGACCTGCCGCCCGCCGCCGCGCGGGCCGGGCGGTTCCTGAGCTTCGACGAGAACGGGCATCTGCGGACGGTCGAGCGTCCCGAGGACTTCGAAGGCCTGAACAAGGCCAATCGGGACCTGGCCAACGTCGCGCGCGAGGCGTCGCCGCTGCTGACCGCGCTGGCGGCGGGCGACGCCAATGTGCTGAGAGTGAGCGGCGGGGCCGCCGCGCCCGCCTATGTGCCGGACTTCAACACATTCCGCGACATTCCCAAGTCGGTCATCGACCTGATCCCCGAGGCGGACGACGCCGAGGCGGATTACGCCCAGGATCACGTCGACCTGCGCATCCTGCCGAAGGGCCAGGGCAAGGTTCACCTGGGCCGGTCGCGGGTCGCCAGTCAGAACTTCGGCTGGCGCGACAACGCCACGACTCAGATCATCTTGGCCAACCCGCCGGACCAGATCTACAAGAACATCGGCTGGATTGACGTCCAGGCCGAGGTCATCGGCGCGATCCCGCCGAACGTCGTGGCGGTCTATCCCGACTTCGATGACGTCGCCCAGTTCATCCGCAACTACGCCTCGGCCAAGACCCTGCTGGCGGTGTCCAGCTATTCGCAGCTCGGGCTGACGCTGACCGACCCGGCGCCCGATTGGGTCATTGAGCAGATGTTCCTGGAGACCACCCACGCGGAGCGATATCGAGCCCAGGTTCAGGGGATCAGCGCGGACCGCCGCACCCTGACCGTGTTCAGCTGGTATGCCGAGGACGACGGCGCCTATGGCCAGGTTCCGCCCAGCGACGGGTCGCCGGTGCGGGTCAACCCCAAGGACAAGCTGTTCCTGCACAACGGCGTGCTGGAGCTTTACGACGAGGTGATCGTCGGCGGCGAGGTGGTGATCCCGCGCAGCCAGGAACGCATCGGCATGGGCTATGAGCTGGACCTGGTGAACAACCGGGACCCGCTGGACTATGACGGCAGCCTGCCCTCGGGCGTGCGCGGGGAAAGCCACCTGGAGAACGCCCTGATCGGCTTCGAGGTGGTCGACAACGGGGTCTATCGTTCCGCCGCGGCGTTCCGGGGGCGCGGGCGCAGCAAGTATCATTTCGAGAGCCGCGACGTCGACGAATGGGCCTTCATCGTCCTGCACGGCTTCATCGACGGACTGGAGGGCGGCTTCCGGTATGAGGCGACCGCCGGCAAGCCCATCTCGGTCGCGCCCTATGGCCAGACCGAGACCTTCGAACTGTTCCTGAACGGCGACATGCAGATCGGCTCGCGCAGCGTGCCGCATGAGCTGACGACGCAGATGTTCTATGGCGCGGCCCTGCCGGGCTATCGCTTCACGCTGGGCCTGGGGAACGGCGACCTGTTCTCGTCCGACGTGATCCACGACGCCAAGACCCATGCATTCCGCACCGGTGACCAGACGGTCCAGTTTCGAGTGGGCGCAGGCTACGGCGCAGACACGTTCCTGGAGGTCGTCGGCACCAACAGCGCTGGGGGCACCCTGCGCGTGGTGTCGGCCGACCCCGACGCCGATATCAACCTCGCGCCGAAGGGCTCGGGCGTGCTGAACCTGTCCTACGCGGGGGCGAACCTGGTCGCCGCCTCGCCGGGCGCCTTCTCCGCCGTCCGCATGATCAAGGTCAACAGCCCGGTCGGCCCACTCTGGATACCTTGCATGGGAGCCGCCTGGTGATCTTCGACACCGCCGCACAGAAAGCCTTCATCCTGCGCGCCGTCATGGCCGCGCCGATCCAGACGACCATCGGCCAGCTGCTGCAGACGGCGGCCGAGGCGCAACCGCATCTGGCCGCGTTGCACCAGGCGATCGTCGCCGAGACGCCGACCCAGCCCGCCCCCAGCCCCGAGCCGCCTCCCGCGCCGCAGGCCGGCGGTCGCGTGGCCAAGGCCCGCGCCGCCGCCAAGAAGGACTGACCATGGCCCTGTTGATCGACCGGAACATGCCGGGCGGCGTGGTCGCCGCCTATCACCGGCTGAAGGACGTGCGCACGATCTGGCCCCAGAGCCCGCGCGCCGGCGGCCCGCGCCGCTACGAGGTGCCGCCGGTCGTCGTGAAGGTGTCGGTGGAGAGCTATCGCGACGCGGCCGCCCGCGCCCAGGGCGAACCGCCCCTGCTGGTCCAGACCTATGACCTGCCGAACCAGCCGCTGGAGCCGAGCCGCGCCGAAATCTATCAGGCGCTGCTGGATCATCCGCACTATCAGGGCGCCGTCAGCGACGACGAACCGGGCGACGGCGCGTGATGCCGGGCGGGGTGGCGAGCGAGCTGGGGGCGGGCGGCGTCGGCGCGATCGTGGGCGCGGGCTTTCTGAAGCTGGCGGAGGTGTGGCTGTCGAAACGGCGCACGCCCGAGGAGCTGGCCGCCGCCGTCTTCGCGGCGTCTCGCGACCACATGAACGGGATGCGGCAGGACTTCGAGGCTTTGCGCGAGGAGCTGCGCCTTCAGAAGGAAACCCACGCCCGCGAGATCGCCGAGCTGAAGCGAGAGGCCGCCGAAGAGAAGGCCGCCTGCGACCGCCGCCTTAGCGAGGTTCAGGGGCAGCTGCGTCAGGCGCAGCAGCAGATCGGCAGCCTGGTCCGCCAACTGCGCGACCCGTCCGCGACCGCGCCGGGCGGGCCCCTGGAAGGCGCGGTGATCGAGCTGGTCGACGGCGAGGCCCGCGTGACCCGACCGAACCGCAAGCCCCGGAGGAGCAAGCCGTGAAGCCCGAGACGATCGAGGCGGTGCTGGGCCAGCTGGACGCCGTGCGCGCCATCCTGGCGGCCGAGCTGGCGGCGGTGGCCAAGGCCGACGCGGCGCTGGAGCTGCCCGAGGCGGCCAGGTTCTTCGACCATGTGCGGGGCCGGCTGTGGCCGCGCCTGCTGAAGCACCAGGTGACGGGGTGCGAGCGCCTGATCGCCGCGTGCGGCCGGGGCGGCCTGGGCGTGGCGAAGGCCGCCTATGTGCTGGCGACCGCCTATCACGAGACGGCCTATGCGATGCAGCCGGTCAAGGAGAAGGGCGGCCACGCCTATCTCGACAAATACGACACCGGCCGCCTGGCGGCGATCCTGGGGAACACGCCCGAGGACGACGACGACGGCCAGCGCTACGCCGGGCGCGGCGACGTGCAGCTGACCGGCGCGCGCAACTATGCCCGGGCGACCGAGAAGCTGCGCGACATGGGCCTGATCGGGGCGCACGAAAGCCTGATCACCACGCCAGACCTGGCGCTGAGGCCCGACCTGTCGGCGGCGATCATCGTGGCCGGGATGGCCGAGGGCTGGTTCACCGGCAAGACCCTGGGCGACTACCTGCCCTTCGCCAAGCCCGCGACGAAGACGCAGTTCGTCAGCGCGCGCCGGATCGTGAACGGCACGGACAAGGCGGGCGAGATCGCCGGCTACGCCATGACGTTCCAGGACGCCCTGACGGCGGGAGGGTGGGGCCGATGGGCGTGAGTTCGCTCGCGGCATGCTTGGCCTTCCGCGCCCTGATGAGCGCGGCGCCTTCGCCGCCGACGACGTGGGGCGGCGGCGGGTTCGGCCCGCACAAGCCTCGCCGCTTCAAGCGCAGCCAGAGGAGGAAGTGATGAAGGATGTGCGCTTTGATGCAGTGCTGGACGCCAGCGCGCCGGATTTCGCCGAACGGCTGATGGAAGCCATTGGTGCAAAGCCCGGCGAACCAGTCGAGATCATGACGCCCCAGTTCGATCGGACGGATGGCATCCGCCCCGTCGTGGCCAATCTCGAGTTCGCCAATCTGCCGGGCTACTCCGAGCAGACCATTCGCGCCCTCGGTTGCTTGCCTTGGGATGAGCCCGACGAGAATGGC
>JBKBUS010000104.1:0-1744 GCA_046290035.1 Brevundimonas sp. | reverse complement strand
CTCTATCCGGCCGAGTGGTATGATCGCATCCCTGAGGGGCACGTCATCACCACGATCAGCGGTGAAGAAGAGGTGTTCCGGCGGGGGGAGACCGACGACGATCGCCGCTTCGGCGTGCTGGCCTTTGGCTTCGTCCGCCGCGAGGCGGCCTGACATGACCGCGCGCATGACGGGCGGCTGGCATTACCGGCTGCTGAACGAGGCCAAGAACGGGCTGGAGAAGGTCCAGACGCTCGAAGACCTGCGCTGGGGCGTGGAAGGGCCGGAGGGCCCGACCTTCGTCATCGTGCCGGCCGGCGAGGTGACGGACTTCGCCAGCATGCCCTGGGCCGCCCGTCGTGTGCTGCCGAGCTTCGGCCCCTGGGCCCGCGCCGCGGTGCTGCATGACTACCTCTACCGGACGCGGGGCGAGGGCGGGCGATGGACCCGCAAACAGGCCGACGACATGTTCCGCGACGCCATGGCCGCCATCGCCCACAGCCGCGAGGACGGCGAGCCCAGCGCCCTGAAACGCAACATCATCCACCGAGCCGTCCGCGCCTTCGGCGCCGGCGGCTGGGGGAGCTAGGAGACCGAAATGTCCGAAGCCATCTATGACAAGTCCCAGCGCACCACGCGGCGCTATCGCTATGACCTGCGCCAGAAGCTGAGCGTCGCCGCGACCTCGGGGCGGTCGACGGCGATCGAGGCGGCCGAGGTGCTGTTGCACGCCAAGGTCGCCATGCACGTGACCGTGGGCCCGAGCGACGTCGTGGCCAACGAGGCGACCAACACCCTGCCGCTGGAGGCGGGCGAGAAGTTCCACCTGCAGCTGCAGCCCGGCCAGTTCGTCGCCGCGATCCGCGACACGGCGGACGGCGCGCTGTATATCGTGCCCATCGACGGGCGCAGCGTCTGATGCTGGTGGGCGTCGGCCGCGCGGGGAATGTGGGGCGGCCGGCGGCCGGAACGCGTCGCGCCCTGCTCGACTTCCGCGCCGCCATGCCCGCGTCCGTGACCTACAGCCGGACGGGCGGGGCCACGGGGCTGACGGCGGCGGGTGTCCTGACGGCGTTCGCGGCGAACGCACCCCAGAGGACGGATCGCGGACTGGCGCTGGAGCCCGCCCGAACGAACAAAGTCTCAGTCTTCAACGCGAACCCGACGGACTTGACTGGCGCCTCGAAGGGCGGCGACGCGACGGCGACGCTGGAGCTGGTCGACGACACCGCCGCGTTGACTGCGGCTGGTCTGCTGGGCGTCTGCCCCTCGGGGAACGTCTACCGGCTCGACAACACGGCCGGCACCGGCAGCGCCACCGTCCTATTCTCCGACACCACGGGCGATCTGTCGGCACACTCCGTCAGCTTCTACGCCCGCGCCGTCCGGTCGGCAGGGGCCGAGAACCTGCGCCCAGGTCTGTACGCCTCGGCGAACACGACCGTCGTCTCGGCCTCGTTCAGCGGCTTGGCTCAGTACCAGCGCCTCGCGGTCGAGAACATCACGCCCACCGCGACGACGAACCGCTGCGGCATCCGGTGCGAACCGGGCACCACGGCGTGGTTCATCCTTCCCCAGCTCGAAGCTGGCGCGACCGCGCGGAGCGTGATCGTAACCGAGGGGGCCCAAGCAACTCGGAGCCTACCCGTCTGTAGTGTCGTCGTCCCCGCAGGTCGGACGCAAGCCCGCCTCAGCTATGCTGATGGCACGACGACGACCACCTCCGGTCTTCTCGCCGGGACGACCTTCGACATCGCCGGCGCGG
>JBKBUS010000103.1:0-5925 GCA_046290035.1 Brevundimonas sp. | reverse complement strand
AGCCCTGGTTGAAGGTGGACGCGGCCTCGACCTTGTCCACCAGCGCCTGCGGCATGGGCTCGCCGGTCTGATAGTGGCGCATGAAGCCGTCCAGGATGGGGCGGCTCAGCACCCAATGCTCGTGCACCTGGGACGGGTACTCGACATAGTCGCGCGGCGTCCCGCCGAGGCCCGGATAGGTCACCTTGTACGACAGATAGTGCAGCGCGTGGCCGAACTCGTGGAACAGGGTCTCGGCGTCGTCGAGCGAGATCAGGATGGGCTCGTCGCCCTCGGCCTTGATGAAGTTGTTGTTGTTCGACACCAGGCTGTTGCCGCCGCCGTCGTAGCCCCAGCCGATGCGGTAGCTGGTCATCCAGGCGCCCGAGCGCTTGCCGGGCCGGGCGAAGTCGTCGGAGTAGAACAGGCCGACATGGCTGCCGTCCGCCTTGTTCTTGACCTCGAACACCTCGACGTCGGGATGGAAGCCCGGGACGCTGCCGGCCGGGACCGGCGTGAAGGTGAAGCCGTACAGGCGCTCGGCCATGTAGAAGGCCCCGCGCTTGACCGCGTTCAGCTCGAAGTAGGGCTTCAGCTCGTTCTGGTCGAGGTCGTACTTCGCCTTGCGAACCTTCTCGGCGTAGTAGAGGTAGTCCCACGGCTCGATGTCGTGTCCGGCGATCGCGCGCATGTCCGCGACCTCCTCGGCGACCCGGGCCTTGGCCGGCTCCCACACCCGCATCATCAGGTTCATGGCCGCTTCGGGCGTCTTGGCCATGGTGTCCTGCATGCGCCATTCGGCATGGTTGGCGTAACCCAGCAGGCGCGCCCTTTCGGCCCGCAGCCGGACGATCTCGGCGATCAGGGCGTTGGTGTCGTTGCCGTCGCCGTTGTCGCCGCGGTTGACGAACTTGCGCCAGACCTGCTCGCGGAGCGCCCGGTCGTCGGCGAAGCTCAGGAACGGATCGACGCTCGAGCGCGTGTTGACGACGGCCCAGCCCGACAGGTTCCGGGCCCGCGCCGCGGCGGCGGCGGCGGCCTTGTTGGAGTCCGGCAGCCCCGCGACCCCGGCCTCGTCCGGGATGTGGGTCCAGGTGTTCTCGTCGGCCACCACCTTTTGGCTGAAGCTGGTGAAGGCGTTGGCCAGCGCGGTGTTGATCCGGCCGAGCTCGGCCTTGCCGGCGGCGTCGAGCGCCGCGCCGTTCCTGATGAAGGCGTCGCGGCTGCGTTCGGCCAGACGCGTCTGCTCAGGGCTCAGGCCGTTGGCGGCGGCGTTGTCGGCGACCGCGCGGATGCGCTGGAACAGGCGCTCGTTGAAGGTGATCTCGTCGCCGGCGGCCGACAGCAGCGGCGACACCTCGGTGTCCACGGCGTTATAATCGTCCGAGCCGATGTTCTGGGTCATCACCCCGAAGATCGAGGTGGCGCGATCCAGCGGCTGACCGGCCAGCTGCATGGCGACCATGGTGTTGGCGAAGGTCGGCGGCTCGGGATTGTTCGCGATCGCCTGGATTTCGGCGCGCTGCAGCTCGATGCCTTCCAGGATGGCTTCACGCAGCTTCGCGGCCGTCACCTGGTTCCAGGGCGGCACGCCCTCGTAGGGCCCTGTCCAGGGCTGCAGCAGCTCGGCGCGCGGCTGGGTGGTCGGCAGGACGGCGCGGGCGATCCGCAGATCCTCTTCCAGGCCGGCGGCGCTTGCGGCCCCGCCGTCCATCGCGCGCGCCGTGGCGCAGCCGGTGAGGGCGAAGAGGCTCGCGCCGCCGATGAGCAGGTGTCGTCTGTGCATGATCGCTCCCGATCCGTGTCTGTTTGAAAACACCCTAGGCCACATCGCGCCTGAGCGTCACATGAACGGATTGTAATGGGGCGTTGGACGCGACGCTCCGTCGCGGCTACAGGCCGTTCATGGCTATCGGCGTCTTCGACTCAGGGGTGGGCGGCCTGACCGTCCACCGCGCCCTCACCGCGCGCTTTCCGGCGCGCGACTTCATTTATCTCGCCGACCAGGCGCACGCCCCCTACGGCGGGCGAGGCGGCGAGGAGATCGTCGACCTCACGCGGGCGGGCTGCGAGCGGCTGTTCGACGCCGGCGCCTCGGTGGTCGTGCTCGCCTGCAACACCGCCAGCGCCATCGCCCTGCGCCGCCTGCAACAGACCTGGCTGCCGGGGGAACGCGAGCGGCGAGGCCGGGCGGTCAATGTGCTGGGCATCATCGTGCCCACCATCGAGGCCGCGACGGGCCAGCCCTGGACCCATCAGATCGACCGTCCGGCCGACAAGAAGGAGGCGATCGACGTGCTCGGCGTCTTCTGCACCGCCGCCACCGCCATGAGCCGGGTCTATGAGATCGAGATCGACAAGCGCAGCGAGGATCTGGCGGTGTTCTCCGAGCCCTGCCCGGGTCTGGCCGGCCTGATCGAGCTCGGCGCGCCGGAAGCCGAGCTGCGGCTGGTGATCCGCGACCATGTCGACGCGCTGCGTCGCCGGATCGGCCGTCACCCCGACCGGGCGGTGCTCGGCTGCACCCACTATGAGATCACCGCGCCCCTTTTCACCGAGGCGTTGCCGCCCGGCACCCCGGTGATCCATCAGCCGGGCGCCGTCGCGGACGCGCTCGAACGCTACTTTCAGAGGCACCCAGAGTACGCTCTCGGCGAGGGCGGGCGCCGCGATTTCCTGACGACGGGCCAGCCGGGGCCCCAGTCGGCCCTTGTGGCCCAGTTCTGGGGCGCGCCCCTGACGTTCGAGGCGGCTTGACGCGGGGCTCGCGACCGCGCCCCCTCGCGGGGGGAGGACCCGCCATGAAGATCATCGCCATCACCCTGGCCGCGTTCGTGGCCGCAGCCTTCAGCGCCGCCCCGGCCTCGGCCGAGATCGTGGAGCGCGGGGAGGACGGCTTCGTCCTGGCCTTCGAGGCGACGACGCCGGCCGGCGCGGACGCCATCCTCGCCGCCATCGGCCGTCCGGCGGGATGGTGGAGCGACGCCCACACCTATTCCGGCTCCGCCGCCAACATCACCGTGGACCTGCGCCCCGGCGGGTGCTGGTGCGAGGCCCTGCCCGGCGGCGGGGTCAAGCATGGGGAGGCGGTGCTGGTCTGGCCCGAGCGCGGGCTCGTGCGGTTCGCGGCGCCGTTCGGCCCGCTGCAGGACCTGGGCGCCGACGCCGTCCTGACGATGAGCTGGGCCGAGGCCGAGGGCGCCGAAGGCCGCCGTCTGCGCTGGAGCTTCCGGGTCAGGGGGCGCGGCGCGGGGGCCATGACCGACCCGGTGCACACGGTGATGGAGGAACAGTTCCGCCGCCTCGCCGCCCATTTGGCCGGCGGCTGATCAGATCGGGGTCAGCCGCAGCGTGACGCCGTTGGCGGAGCGTAAGGTCAGCTTGGCCACCGGCTCCGGGGGCGGGGAGGCCTCGTCCCGCGTCAGCTCGAAGCGGCCGAGGATCAGCGCCAGCATCAGCGTCGCCTCCTGCAGCGCGAAGGCGGCGCCTGGGCAGACTCGCGGGCCCAGACTGAACGGCAGGTACGCCTGACGCACCGCTTCGCGACCCTCGGGCGTGTTGAAGCGATCCGGATCGAAGGCGTCCGGGTTGGGCCAGACGCTCGACAGACGGTGCAGGATCCAGGGCGCGACGAACAGCGGATCGCCGGGGCGGGCCTCGTGGCGGCCCATGGGCTCCGGGCGGGCGCATTCCCGAACCACCGTCGTCACCGGCGGGTAAAGCCTCAGCGCCTCGCGGAAGACGTCGCGCACCAGGCCGAGCCGCTTCATGTGCTCGAAGGCGATCGGCGCGCCGCCGACGACGGCGTTCACCTCGGCGCGCGCCCGCGCCTGGATTTCGGGCGCCTCCGCCAGGAGGTAGAGGGCCCAGGCCAGGCCGCTGGCGGACGTCTCATGGCCGGCGAGAAACAGCATGGAGACCTGGTCGAGCAGCTCCTCCGGGGAGAAGCCGCTCCCGGTTTCGGGGTCGCGCGACGCCATGAGCGACGCGAGGATGTCCGTCGGCAGAGCCGGGTCGCCGGCGCGCAGACGCGCCAACCGCCGGTCCAGCGGCCGCTTCAAGACCCGCCTCAACCGCTTGCCCGCGCGGATGCGGGCCCAGGTTCCCGGCATGAGCCATCCGGGCAGGCCCGACAGACCGATCATGCCGTGGGCGTAGGCGAGGTCCTGGAAGGCCTCGAAGGCGGCGATCGCCTCTCGCGCCTCGGGCTCCGCGATCGGCTCCGAGAAGATGGTGCGGAAGATGACGTCGGCGGCGAACACCGTCATGGCGTCGTCGATTCGGACCGCGCCGCCCGGACCGGCGCTCCGCTCCAGGCCCTGCAGCGCGGTCTCGGCGGCCTCGCGCATGCGGGCGAAGCTCTCGCGCACCCGCGCCTGCTCCAGCGCGGGGTCCACCAGCCGCCGCTGCCGGCGCCAGACCTCCCCGTTGGTGGTGAAGATGCTGTCGCCGGTGAGCGGGCGCAGCATCCAGCCCATCAGCTCGCCCTTCGGGAAATCTTCGGCGCGGTTGACCAGAATGTCGCGCGCGCAGGCCGGATCGCGCACCTGGAAGACCGACCGGCGGGTCAGCCCGGGGATGGGGGTGCGGCCGACGCCGACGCGTCCGTATGAGCCGGTCTGGAGCAGGGCGAGGCTCGATCCGGCGATCCGGCGAACCCGCTCGATGAGACTGGGACGGGCCGACAGCGGGGCCGGCTTTGGCGGAATGAACAGGGTCATGGCGCCGCCTCGCCGGGGCCCGCGATCAGACGCCGGATGTCGTAGATCTCCGGCCGGTCCGAGAGCCTCAGATACTGGAAGTGCAGCGCGCGGGGATCGCGGCGCAGCCGGGACATGCGGGCGGGATCCAGGGCCTCGTGGAAGCGCGGGGATCGCGCCTGGACCCGCTCGGCGGCCACCTCGTGGTCGCTGAACTTCATCGGGCCCCAGCGCCCGGCGGAGGCGCCGTCCGCCGGGGAGGTGACGTCCGTCCACGGAATGTCGGACGCCACGAGCCGCGCCAGGTCCCGCCGCCAGCCCACGTCTCCGCCAAGACGGGCGTAAACCGAGAGGCAGTGGCCGAGCGTCACCAGCCGCGCCTGTCGCTCGAGGCCGGGCGAGAGCGCGAGCGCCCGCGACACGGCCCCGGCCGCCATCAGGGTCCCGATGCTGTGGCCGACCACGACGATGTGCTGATCCTGTGATTCCGCCGCGGCCTCAACGATGCGTGCGGCCAGCGCGTCGAGCTTCGCCTCGCGATCGGGCGGCATGTCCCTGAAGCGGGCCAGCGCGTCGAAACACTGGCTGAGCCAGTCGAGATCCAGGCGAGCCTGCATCACGCGCCAGAGCGGCGACCAGGCGGCCAGACCCGCCAGACCGGCCATGCCCCAGGCAGCGGACCCTCCAAGCCGGGTCGCGAGGGCGGCGATCGCCAGGATCGCCAGCGCGGTCAGTCCGACCATGAGCATGGCATGCAACGCCACGACCAGGCTGGGCAGCACCATCGCCGCCAGCAACGGGCGGTTGTCGCGCACGGCGGCGGCGATCACGCCGGCCCGCAGATAGGCCCGCAGGAAGCGCCAGGGCAGCTGACCGGCCCTCGCCCCCCGCACCCAGTGCGCCCGGACGAGATCGTCCCAGCGCAGCACCTCGATCCGGCTCTCGGCGCGGCCTTCGGGCCAGTCGACGGAGACGGTCCACGCCGCGCCCTGTCGCGGACCCACATTCAACAGGCCGGGCTGGGCCTCTTCCGCCATGAGCGCGTGATAGGGCGCGGGGCCGCGGGGGTCGTAGCCGTGCACGAACAGCACGCGTCGCCGCGCGACGGCTGCCGCGCCCGTGTCCGCAACGCCTGCCCCTGTGTCGCTCACCCCGTCCTCCCGCCGGACAGCCTAGGGGGTGCGACAGGGGTTCGGCAATCTGCGACGCCATGACCCTCATAGCTCAGGCTGATGATCCGTGGACA
>JBKBUS010000102.1:0-5941 GCA_046290035.1 Brevundimonas sp. | reverse complement strand
GGCTTCGCCCCGGCGAAATCGGGGGCGCGCCGGACCTTTCTGGAAGGCCTGGCGGGCGGTCGCGAGACGTTGGTCCTATTCGAGACGGGGCCTCGTCTGCGCGAGTCGCTGACCGATATGGCCGAGGTTCTGGGCCCCCGTCCCGCGGCCGTCGCCCGGGAGCTGACCAAGCTCTACGAGACCTGCGTGCGCGGCACGCTGGCCGAGCTGGCCTCGCACCCCGATCTCGACGGACCGAAGGGAGAGATCGTCGTCGTCATCGGCCCAGGCGAGGCCCAGGCGGCCAGCGCCGAAGAGGTCGATCGCGCGCTCCTGGAAGCTCTCGCCCGCCTGCCGCCCGGCGAGGCCGCCGCCGAAGTGGCGCGACAGCTGGTTCAGCCGCGGAAGGCGCTCTACCGCCGCGCCCTGGAGCTGAAAGGGCGGTGAGCCGACGGGAGCCCTCGCCCCGGCGCCAAACGCGCGGGGGACGTTCGCGCCGCGAGGGGAGGGCGGCGGAGTGGCTGGCCGCGGTTTTCCTGATGGCCAAGGGTTACCGTATCCTCGGATTTCGGCTGAAGGGACATCAGGGCGAGATCGACCTTCTGGTCCTCAAGGGTCGGACCCTGGCTGTAGTGGAAGTAAAGCGGCGCGCGACCCTGGAGGCCGCGCTCGTCGCCCTCTCGCCGGAGCAGCAGGCGCGGATGCGCGCGGCGGGACAGGCTCTGGCGCGGGGACGGCCGTCGCTGTCGGGCTTCGAACTCCGCTTGGATATGGTGGCGCTGGCTCCGGGACGCTTTCCGCGTCATGTTCGCGGCCTGACGTCGAGACAGTGACCAGCCGGGGCGGCGCATGACGCGCGAGGAAGCCGAGTTCATCCTTCAGGCGGTCGGGGAGGTGGAGGACGAACGATTCCCGCTCCTGGACGCCGCCATCGCCTGCGCCATCCACGACCACCCCTTCCGCGACCCCGAGCCCGTGCGCGTGGTGGCCGCCGAAGGCGTGCGCCGCCTGCGCGACCGGCTGAGGACAGAGCGTTCCGACGACGCCCTGACCGAGACGCTGGCGGCGGACCTGCGCCTGAACGGCGACCTGCTGCGCTTCGACGATCCGGCCAACACCGACGTGATCGACGTGGTGGAGCGGCGCCGGGGCATCTCCGCGGCGCTGGCGGTGTTCTACATCCACATCGGGCGAGAGGCCGGGCTGACGGTTCAGGGCGTCGACTTCCCCGGCCACTTCCTGGTGCGGGTTCAGACCGGCGAGGGCCCTGTGGCCATCGACCCGTTCAGCGAGGGGCGGGTGGTCATGCCGTCTGAGCTGACCCGCCGGGCGCTCCGCGCCGGATTGACCCCTCATGTGGCGGACCGCCTCGATGTTCTGATGGCGCCGGTCAGCGAGCGTCAGACGTTGATTCGTATGCAGAACATCCTCTTCATCCGCGCCATCCAGGCCGAGGACTATGAAGCCGCCGAACGCTCGGCGCTGCGTCGGGCCCTGCTCGACCCCAACGATCATCGCCCGTGGTTGGATGTGGCCCAGGCCCGGGAGCGGCAGGGGGCTCTGGCGGGCGCGCTGGCGGCGCTGGACCGCGCGCGCGGGCTCAACGCCGCGGAAGGGGTAGTCCATACGGCTCACGATCGCCTGCGGTTGCGCCTGAACTGATCGGCCGCCCTTGCGCGCCGAACACGGCGTCGCCATTCAACCGGGCGAAACGGAGACAGAGCGCATGCTGAAGGTCGCGGTCCAGATGGACCCCATCGAGGCGGTCAACGTCGAATCCGACACCACCTTCATGCTGATGCTGGAGGCCCAGGGCCGGGGGCATCCTCTGTGGGTATACGATGTCCGGACGCTCGCTCTGGAGGACGGCCGGCTGTTCTGCCGCGCCCGGCCGGTGACGCTGGCGCCGGTGCAGGGGTCGCACGTCAGCTTCGGCGACGAGGTCAGACTGGACCTCGGCGCTGACGTCGACGTCATCCTGATGCGTCAGGATCCCCCCTTCGACATGGCCTATGTCACCGCCACCTATCTGCTGGAGACGGTCCACCCGCGCACCTTGGTGGTGAACGATCCGGCCGAGGTGCGTTCGGCGCCCGAAAAGCTCTTCGCCACCCGCTTCGCAGGCCTGCAGCCGCCGACCCTGATCTCGTCGGATCCCGTCGCGCTCGAGGACTTCCATGCCCGCCACGGCGACGTGGTGCTGAAGCCGCTGCACGGGGCGGCGGGCTCGGGCGTGGTCAGGCTGAAGGCGGGCGATCCGAACCTCGGCGCCCTGATCGAGATCCACGGCGCGGCTTCGCGCGATCCGCTGGTGATCCAGAAGTTCCTGCCGGCGGTCGAGGCCGGCGACAAGCGCATCATCCTGATCGACGGCGAGCCCGTGGGCGCGATCAACCGGGTGCCGATGAAGGGCGCCGTACGCTCGAACCTGCGCGTGGGCGGGGTGGCCGAGCCGGTGGAGCTGACCGCACGCGACCGTGAGATCTGCGCCGCCATCGGGTCGGAGCTGAAGCGGCGCGGCCTGATCTTCGTCGGCATCGACGTGATCGGCGACTGGCTGACGGAAATCAACGTCACCAGCCCCACCGGCGCCCAGCAGCTAAAGCGCTTCAGCGGGATCGACGCCGCCGCCGCCCTCTGGGACAATCTCGAGGCCCGACACGTGCCGAGCGCATAACGCCGCTCTTGCAAGGGGACTTCGTTCATGCTTCGTTCCGTCCGGGCGGAGGGTGAACATGCTGGCCAGCATCGCGACGGTGGCGTTCGAGGGCGTGGAGGCGCGCCGGGTCGAGGTGCAGGTCCAGCAGATCGGGGCCGGGGGCGAGGGCCAGTTCGGCATCGTCGGCCTGCCGGACAAGGCGGTGGCCGAGAGCCGCGAGCGGGTGCGCGGCGCGTTCGCGGGCATCGGCCTGGCCCTGCCGCCGAGGCGGATCATCGCCAACCTCCAGCCCGCCGATCTGCCGAAGGAAGGCAGCCACTTCGACCTGCCGATCGCCCTGGCGCTGCTGGCGTCGATGGGCGTCATCGGACCCGACGCCCTGGACGGCTGGGCCGCGATCGGGGAGCTGGGGCTGGATGGTCGCATCGCGCCCGTAGGCGGAGCCCTGCCCGCCGCCGTGGCCGCCGGCGCCATGGGGCTGGGCCTGATCTGCCCGGAGGCGAACGGCCCGGAGGCCGCCTGGGCGGGCGATGCGCAGGTGCTGGCGCCGCGCTCCCTGATCGGGCTGATCAACCACTTCAAGGGGACCCAGGTGCTGGCCGCGCCACAGCCCGGTCCGATGCGCGGCGGCTCGACCGTCCCGGATCTGCGCGAGGTGAAGGGCCAGGAGAGCGCCAAGCGCGCGCTGGAGATCGCCGCCGCAGGCGGTCACAACCTGCTGTTCATCGGCCCGCCGGGGTCTGGAAAGTCGATGCTGGCCCAGCGGCTGCCGGGCCTGCTGCCGCCGCTGACGCCGGGCGAGCTGCTCGAGACTTCGATGATCTGGTCTGTCGCCGGGCTGATCGAGCGGGGCGCCCTGACGCGGGACCGGCCCTTCCGCGCGCCTCACCATTCCGCCTCCATGGCCGCGCTGACGGGCGGAGGGCATCGGGCCAAGCCGGGCGAGGCGTCGCTCGCCCATAACGGCGTCCTGTTCCTCGACGAACTGCCCGAGTATGCGCCTCAGGCGCTGGATTCGCTGCGCCAGCCGCTGGAGACCGGCGAGGTGGTGGTGGCCCGCGCCAACGCCCACGTGCGTTATCCAGCGCGGTTCCAGCTGGTGGCGGCCATGAACCCCTGCCGCTGCGGGCTGGGCGGCGCCGGACGGGGCGCCTGCGGCAAGGCGCCCCGCTGCCAGCGGGACTATCAGAACCGCATCTCCGGCCCGCTGTTCGATCGCATCGACCTGACGGTGGAGACCCCGCCGGTGACCACCGCCGACATGGCCTTGCCGCCGCCGGCGGAGGGCACGGCCGAGGCGGCGGCCCGCGTCGCCGTCGCACGCGCGATGCAGGCCGAGCGGGGCGCCGCCCACGACCTGACGGAAGCCGACAGCCTAAACGCCCATCTCACCGGCGAAGCCCAGGAAAAGATCACCGCCCCGGACGAAGCGGGCCGCGCCCTCTTGATGAAGGCCGGCGAGAGCGGGACCCTCACCGCACGCGGCTGGGTGAGGACGCTCAGGCTGGCCCGCACCATCGCGGACCTGGACGGATCGACCGGCGTGCTGCGCCGGCACATCGCCGAAGCGCTGGTCTATCGGCGCACGACTCTCAGCGCCCAGGACGCCTTCGACCGGCGAACGGCGCCGGTCTCGGCCTGGTGAACATGACGAAACCGTAAGAAGCGTCGGCGCGCGGATCGAGACTACTCTCGTCGTGGAGGAGGACCACGAATGATCGTCACGTCGCACCCCGTGCTCGCGCTCGCCCTGCTTTCGATCGGAGCGGGAGGGGCTTGGCAAGAAGACCGAACTTTCGCCTACCGGCTGGAGGAGGTCACGACGGCCCGCATCAGCGGCGTTCCGGACATGAACACCATGGACGTGGAGGCGGCGGATCTCGACGGCGACGGCGACCTCGATCTCGTGACGGCTCAGGAGTTCCGGCTGAATGTGGCGCTTCGTAACGACGGCGGCCGCTTCTCGCCCTGGAACATCTTCGCCCCGCTGCCGGCGCAAGCCTTGGCGGCGGGTCCGCCTCAACTGCGCTTTCCCGGCGCCGGACATGACAGCGAAGACGTGTCGATCGCCGATTTCAACGGCGACGGCGCCTTGGACATCGTCATCGTCAGCGAGGACGACGTGAAGTTCGGGCGCACGAACGTGCACGAGCTCTACCTCGGCGGCGCCGGCGGTTTCACCCGCGCCGACGGCGTGCTGCTCGACACGGAGGCCAACGCGGTCGCTCACGCGGATGTGGACGGCGACGGCGATCCGGACCTGCTGATCGTCGGGGCGGGCCAGGACCGGCTTCTGATCAACGACGGCCGCGCGGGTTTCGCCGACGAGACCGCCGCGCGACTCCCGAGGGAGGCGGCCACCGGGCAGGACGCCGAGTTCGCCGACCTCGACGGGGACGGCGATCTCGATCTCGTCCTCGGCCTGGAGGGCGGACATAGCTTGTGGCTGAACGACGGCGCGGGCCGCTTCTCCGACGCCACCGACCGACTGCCCGAGGCCGGCAACGTCGAGGCGCGCAAGGTCGCGCCCGTGGATGTCGACGGGGACGGCGACCTCGACCTCTATTTCAGCCATGTCGGATGGCAGGGCCGCGCGCCGCAGGACCGGCTTTTCCTGAACGACGGTCGCGGCGGGTTCACCGATGTGACGTCCGAGCGCCTGCCGCGCGAAACCGGAACCACTCTGGACGCCCGCTTCGCCGATCTGGACGGGGACGGCGATCTGGACATGGTCCGCGCCGACATCGGTCCGGTCACCATCTGGGCGAACGACGGTCAGGGCCGCTTCACGGACGTCACCGATCAGGTGCTGACCGGAAACATCGCGGGCCCGAACGTGGCGATCGAAATCCAGGACTTCGACGGCGACGGCGTTCTCGACATCTATGTCGGACAGCTCAAGGGGCCCCAAGGGGGACCCGAGATCCGAGACCGGCTCCTGCTCGGGCGTCGGTCGGCTCCCGAGGCCTGACCGGGTCGACGGCTCGAACGGCGCGTCCGCGGCGCCGCATTGGCGACGGATTTCCCGGTCATCAGGTCTGGCCGAAGTTCGAGTACGCCATGACCGATACGCCGCCTTTCCAGCGACGCCCGATCGCCTGGGGCAAGCCCGCTCCCACGACATTCATCGCGGGCCCGCTGCCCTCCGACGGCCCGTCGGCGCCGCCGGCGCCGAAGCAGCCCCCGCCTCCGCCTCCGCCGCCTCGCCCAAGCGTGCTCGCAGGTTCGCTGATCCCCCAGCCGGCGAGGCCCACGCCCAGCGGCGTCCTTCCGCCGCCGCCGCCCGCGCCGCCCCGACCGATC
>JBKBUS010000101.1:3699-6000 GCA_046290035.1 Brevundimonas sp. | reverse complement strand
ACGCCGACTACAAGAAGTACTACGCCGCTTGAAACCCGCAGGGGGCGGCGGTTCCGGCCGATCACGGGCGACCTTCGGGCCGGCCGGAAGCCGCGGCGAGCTGGGCTGGCGTGCGACCGCGGGCCTGTCCCTGATCGTCGCCCCGATCTTCCTGGCGCACCTGATGTTCGGGGCCAACCAGCCTCTGGCCGCCCAGGTGCTGACGGCCTTCTGCGCCGCCGCGCTGCTGGGGACGATGGCCTTCTCCCGCTTCAGAGCGGCTCTTCAGGACCTCCGGGCGCTCACGCCGGTCGCCGTGGCGTTCGGGCTGGTCGTGCTGACCATCCTTGTCTCCCTGACCGACCTCGTCCCCGGCGCCGCCCATCCGATCTGGGCCTGGGCCGGCCACGCTCCCGCCATCACCGTCAACCGGAGCGCGACCCTTCTCGGCCTCGTTCAGCTGCTGGGGCTGGCGGCGATCTTCGTCGCCGCCGCCGCGATCGGGGCGAGGCGCGAGTGGGCCCGACGCCTGGTGTCGGTGGTGCTCGGCGCAGGGCTGGTGTGGGCGAGCCTCGCGCTTATCCTGTTCCTGTCGGGGGCCCAGATCGGACCCGAGGCCCGGCTCAGCGGCGGCTTGCTGTCGCCGAACAACGGGGCGACGGTTCTGGGCGTGCTGTGCGTTCTGGCCACGGCCCGCGCCCTCAAGGCCTGGCGCGAGCGCGGGTCGGGACGGACGCCGGACGTCCTCGCGCGCTGGAGTCCGCACGCGGCGCTCCTCGTCCTGCTGATCTTCGCCCTGGCCCTGACCGGATCACGCATGGGGCTCGCCGCCACGATGGCCAGCGTGATGGTCCTGCTGATCTGGACGGGCCTGCGCGGCGGCGACGCCGCGCCCCGTCAGGCCGCGCTCGGCGCGCTGATCCTGGCCGTCGTCGGACTGATCGTCGCCCTTGGCCACGATCTGACGTTCCGACGCGTCGCGGGGCTGGAGGACGATGTCGAGATCAGAGGCGCGATCTTCTCCGCCCAGTGGCGCGCTTTCCTGGATGCCCCGCTCTGGGGCTGGGGTCTGGGCTCCTTTTCCGACGTCAACAGCTATCTGATGACCGAGCAGTCCTACGCCGCCCTGTGGCGGCTGCGGGCCGCGCACAATGTCTATCTGCAGTGGCTCAGCGAGACCGGCCTGATGGGCGCCGTGCCGATGTTCGCCACCGTGGCCCTGGTGATCTGGCGGGCCGCCGGTCGCGCCCTGGCGCCGGTTCGGGGCGGGGACGACCTTCGCGGACTGGTGGTCGCCAATCTCGTGGTGCTGCTCCACGGCCTGACCGACTTCGCCCTGCAGGCGCCGTCGATCGCGGTGTTCTGGTCGTTGCTGCTGGGCCTTCAGTTCGGTTTCGGGCGGACCTCGCGCCGCGCCTAGCGGCGGCTCAGGCCGCTGCCCCCGACAGGCGACGCTGCGAGGCGCGAACGTTCGAATAGATCTCGGCCAGGCGCGCCGCCATATGCGCCTGATCCCATGCCGACAGGTTGCGATCGCGCGACGCCGTCGCGAGACGTCTTTCCGTCTCGGGTTCGGTGAGGACGGTCACGAGCGGCTCGACCATCGCGTCGAGACGGTCGATGTCGACTAGGAAGCCGTTGTCGTCATGCTCGACGACGGCCTCGATGCCCGGCAGGCGGGTCGACACCACGGGTCGGCCGCCGAGCACGTACTGGATCACCGCCCGCGGGAGCCCCTCGCGTTCCGAGGCGAAGACGCACGCCCTCGAGCTCGCGATCCAACGCGGCACCTCGGTGCTGTAGCCCGCCAGATGCACCGCGTCGTTCAGCTCGAGCTCCGCGATGCGGGCCCGGATGCGGCTCTCGTCGTGACCCTCGCCCAGCAGCACGAGCAGCGCCCCGGGGACGCGCCGCCGGACGGCCGCCATGCAGTCGAGGAACTCGAACTGTCGCTTGCGCGGCTCCAGAGCGGCGGTGAACACGAGCAGCGGACCGGGTCGGCGCCCGCCCAGCCGTTCCGAGAGCTCGGCCGGCGTGAAAGGTTGAGCCTGTCGAAACGCGGCCACGTCCATTCCGCTGGGCACGACGAAGTGGCGCTCGGGGCGGCCGACGCGATGCTCAAGTCCTAAGGTCTGCATGCCCTCGCTGACGTTGACGAAGGCGTGGGTCGCCGGCGCCAGTGCACGCTCGATCGCCAGATACAGCCAGCGCTCTCCCGCGGGGACGTTGTCGAACGGCAGGATGTGGACCCCGTGGACGACCGCCGGGACGCCGGCGAGCCTCGCCGCCAGCCGCCCCGTCACCCCGGCCTTCGAGGTGTGC
>JBKBUS010000101.1:0-3689 GCA_046290035.1 Brevundimonas sp. | reverse complement strand
CGTATGGACCACGTCCGGTCGAATCCGGCGCAGCAGCGCCGTCAGCGCGATCGTGGTCCTCAGATCGCGCAGCGGATGGATGGCGCGGCGCAGGGACGGCGCCAGGTGCTGCGTCACCCGCGGGTCCAGTCGCGCCAGCATCGCCGGGTTGAAGGCGCAGCCGTGAATCAGATGGACGTCGTCGCCGGCCGCCGCCTGGGCGTTGCACGACAGCAGCGTGTTCTCATCCGCGCCCCCACGAATGAACCGCGTGATCACATGCGCGATCCGCATCCCGGAGCCCCCGATCCGTGATGGTATGTGAGGGCTCTTATGCGGCGCCGCCGAAGTGGAGGCAATGGCGCACGGCGTTCCGCGAACGGCGTCGGCGGGGGCGGGGCGCGCGGCGGGTTGCCGGGCGGCGTTCAGGCATTAGGGTCGCGGCATGACCGATGCTCCCATACCCAAGGCGGACCCCGCCATGTTCGCCCCCTGTCCGCAGCCGGTGGCGGGCCAGGCCGCCAACACCCAGGGTCTGGCCGATGGTGTGCACCTGCGCGACAACCCGGCGGAGTGGGCCTTCGTGCGGCTGTCGCGGCTGATCAGGGAGTTCGAGGCGGGCCTGAACGCGGACGAGGAGGTGGGCGCGCGCCTGACCGGCCTGCCGGGCGATCAGGTGATGCAGTTCGAGGATCTGGGCTTCTGGGGCCCGGACCTTCTGCTGTTCTTCGGGCGCACGTCGGACGGCCGCCCGGTGCGGCTGGTGCAGCACTATACGCAGGTCAATGTGCTGCTGAACGCCTTGCCCCGGCCCAAGGAGCGCGAGGCGCGCCGCATCGGCTTCCGGCTGGACGAGCTGGTCGAGCGGACGGAGCCGAAATAGGCTGGCCGGGCGGGCCCTAGAGCGTCACGGCCCAGTCGGTGGCCCGCACCAGACTGTCGACGATGCCCGGCTCGCTGGAGGCGTGGCCGGCGTCGCCGACGACCTCCAGACGCGCCTCGGGCCAGGCCCGGTGCAGGGCCCAGGCGCCGGACATGGGGGTCACGACGTCGAAGCGTCCCTGGGCGATCCAGCAGGGGATGTGGCGCACGCGGCCGATGTTCTCCAGCAGCCAGCCGTCCTTGGGGAAGAAGCCGCCGTGCTTGAAGTACCAGCATTCGATCCGGGCGAAGGCGAGGGCGAACTCCGGCTCGGCGAACTTGTCCGGGCGGGCGGCCGGTCCCTCGACGGACACCGTGTCGCCCTCCCAGCTGGACCAGGCGACCGCGCAGCGCAGCCGCGTCTCCACGTCGTCGCCGGTCAGGCGGCGGAAATAGGCGTCCAGCAGGTCGCCGCGCTCGGCCTCCGGGATCGGGGCGATGAACCGCTCCCAGGCGTCGGGGAAGAGCATCGAGGCGCCGTCCTGATAGAACCAGTGCAGCTCCTTCCTGGTCAGCAGGAAGATGCCGCGGAGCACCAGGGCCCGCACGCGCTCGGGATGGGTGATGGCGTAGGCCAGCGACAGGGTGGATCCCCACGATCCGCCGAAGACCACCCATTTGTCGACGTTGCAGCGCTCGCGCAGCCGCTCGATGTCCTCGATCAGGTCCCAGGTGGTGTTCGCCTCCAGCGAGGCGTTCGGCGTCGATTTTCCGCAGCCCCTCTGATCGAACAGGATGATGCGATAGCGCCGGGGGTCGAAGTAGCGGCGCATGCCCGGATTGACCGCACCGCCGGGGCCGCCGTGCAGCACCACCACCGGCACGCCGTTCGGATTGCCGCATTCCTCGAAATAGATCTGGTGCGGTCCGCCGGTGTCCAGATAGCCGCTCGCGAAGGGCTCGATCTCGGGATACAGGTCGCGGCGCGGCGCGGTGGTCGATTGAAAGGCCATGGGCGGGTGGGACTCCTGAACTGAGCGACGCTTACGCTGGCGGCCGGGCCGGGCGCGCGAACGCCAGCGCCAGCAAGAGCCAGGACCCGATCATCAGCACGCCCCCGATCGGGGCGACGGCGCCCATCGTCCGCAGGTCGGCCAGGGCGATCGCCGAGAGCGCCAGCGCGAAAACCAGCCCGCCGACGCCCGCGCACCAGCCCGCCGCACGGCCCAGCCGGGACGGAAGCGCCAGCGCGCAGACCAGCGCCAGCATCGCATGCAGCCCCTGATAGTGGGCGCCCGTGGTCAGCAGGCTCTTCACCTGGGGTCCCGCGCCGTGGGCGGCGAAGGCTCCGAGCGCGACGGCCATGGCGCCGTTCAGCGCGGCGAAGAGGGCGAGCGGGCGGTTCGGTGTCATTCGGATGAAGCCTAGCCGACGCAATTCGGAAAGTCTGCTATCCGGCCGCGATGAACGCGTCGCGCCGCATGGCGATCGTCTATGTGTTGCTCTTCGGCGCCACCGGCGTGAGCCTGCCGTTCGCGGGGCTGTGGTTCCGGGACCAAGGTCTCTCCGGCGCCCAGATCGGGATCATGCTCGCGGCCCCGACCCTGGCGCGGCTGGTCGTCGGCCCCGCGCTGGCCGTCTGGGCCGACCGGTTCCGCCTGCGCCGCACGCCCATCGCCTGGCTCGGGCTGATCGCTGCGGCCGGCTACGGCCTCGCGGGCCTCGTGGAGGGGTTCGCCCTGTGGCTGCCCCTGTGGTTCATCGCCGCGTCGGCGGCCGCGGCCATGATTCCCCTGACCGACGTCCTGACCCTCAGGCTGGGGCGCAAGGCCGGCTTCGCTTTCGCGCCGACGCGCAGCGCCGGGTCGGTCGCCTTCGTCGTCGCCAACGTGGCCATGGGCGCCCTGTTGCTGCGGGCCTCCAGCGACGCGGTGATCGTCTGGATCGCCTGCGCCAGCCTGCTGGCGGCGGCCGCCGCCGTCGCCGCCCCGCCCGAGCCGGTGTCCGACCAGCCCGGAGCGACCGGCGTGGATCGCTTCGCCGGCCTGGGGGCGCTGCTGAAGGACCGGGTGTTCCTGACCGCCATCGTCGCCGTGGGCGCCGTTCAGGCCAGCCACGGCTTCTACTACGCCTTCTCCGCCATCGAGTGGAAAGCCCAGGGCGTGGGCGAGCAGACGACCGGGCTGCTCTGGGGCTTCAGCGTCGTCGCCGAGGTCGCCTGGATGTGGTGGATCGAACCCTGGCGGCGCCGGCGGGGCGTCGGCCCCGGCGCGATCCTGGCTCTGGGGGTGGTCGCGGGCGTCGTCCGGTGGACGGCCTTCGCCTTCTCGCCGGCGGAATGGATGCTCTGGCCGCTCCAGGCGCTGCATGCCCTGAGCTTCGCCGCCGTCTTTCTCGCGGGACTGGAGATCGTCGAGCGGCTCAGCCCGCCCGCGCATCAGACGGCGGCCCAGACCCTGTCCTCGGCGCTGTCCTCCGGGGTTCTGATCGGCCTGGCGACCCTGACCGCGGGGCCGCTCTACGACCGATTCGGGGCCCTGGGCTATCTGTCGATGAGCGCGCTGGTCCTCTTGGGCGCGGCGGCGGGCTGGCGCGTGCGCGATCGCCTGCGCGGTCAGCCGGCGAGCTGAGGCGACAGGGGCGCGAGGCGCCGCTCCAGCGTCTTGGCCCCCGCCTCCAGCACGGCCTCGATCACCTCGCCCGCGGCGTCGGAGGGCACGCGAAGCAGTCCGACCGGCGGAGCGTCGGCGCAATCGGCCAGCCCCAGCAGAACCCGGTACATCAGCCGCCCGGCGGCGTCGCGGGGCCCCTCGGAGGTCGCCTGCGCGTCGAAGCCCGCGGATTGCAGG
>JBKBUS010000100.1:0-6021 GCA_046290035.1 Brevundimonas sp. | reverse complement strand
ACCCGTATCTCGACGGTGCTGCTGCGCGACGTCGCCATGCTCGTCGGGCTCGTCGCGGCGCTGGTCTGGATGGACCCGCTCCTCACCTTGATCGCCGCCGTCACCGTGCCCTTCGTGGCCGGCCCCGTGGGGTGGGCGGGATGGAGCGGGCGTACTGTGACGGAGCGGGGGGCGGGGGAGGGGGTGGCTCCGTCTGTGACGTGCAGTTGGGAACGCTGGACCCAAGGATCAAGACGCGGAGGCGGCGTCCTCGGCCTTGCGGGCCTGTGGCGGCTTGTCGCGGCGGCTCGGATGGTTCGGATCGGGATGACCTGTGTCCGGCTCGCCGTCGCCCGACAGCAGAACGGCGATCCAGCGCGACCCCTTGAATTCGGCCAGGATCGCCATGGCCATGACCGCCAGGGGCGTCGACAGGAACATGCCGACCACGCCCCACATCTTGCCCCACAGGGCCAGAGACAGCAGCACCACCACAGGATCAATGTTCTGGTTGTCGCCCTGCATGCGCGGCTGCACCAGGTTTCCGACCAGAAACAGGATCGTCTGCAGACCGACCAGCAGGATCAGCGCCGGCCAGTAGCTGTCGAACTGCACCAGGGCGAACAGCGGCGGCGCCAGCCCGGCCACCGCGCCGCCGAGCACGGGGATGAAGCCGACGATGAAGATGACGAAGGTCCAGAACTCCGCGTTCTGGAGGCCCACGGCCCGCATCAGGATCCAGGCGGCGGCGCAAATCATCACCCCGGTGACCGTCTGGACCCAGAGATAGCCCTCGACGCCGGAGCGGACCCGCTCGAACACCTCCACCGCCTCGCCCCGCGCCTCGCGGTGCGGGAACAGGTGCACGAGCTTCTTCCTGAAGCCGGCCTGGGCCGCGATCAGAAAGCCGAGATAGACCAGGACGAAGAATGCGCCCGAGGCCACGCCCTGCATCTGGAAGGCCAGATCGGTCACGTAGCCCCGGATGTCGATGTCGCGGATCAGCTCGGCGGCGGTGGGAGCGGTCTCCATGCCGAACAACGCCGCCCCGTCACGGATGATCGCGTCGAGCCTGGGGCCCAGGTTGGCCGACACGCCGGAAGCGTCGGTGAAGAAGCCTGCGGCCCCGTTCACCAGAATGCCGATCGAGGCGAAGAAGCCCAGGATGACGATCAGGAGGGCCGCCGCGCCCGCCGCCCGCGAGTGCAGGCGGAAGCGCTTCTCCACAAACCGCTTCACCCCGTCGATCATGATCAGCAGGAAGATCGCCATGGCCAGCGGCGTCAGGATGTCCCTGAGCCAGTACAGGGCCGCGCCCACGGCCACTGCCGCGATCAACACCACGGCGTTGCGGGTGACGGTCGAGGGCGGCAGGGCGATCGGCGTCTTCATACGTCGTCTTGTCGGGCGGCCGGGCGGGGTCGTCAATCGCGGGTCTTTCGGCTGGAGCCCGTCCCGATGACGGCTTAAGCAGGGGTGCAGCGAGACGAGAGGCGTCCTTCAATGAGCGAGACGGCGGGTCTGTTCCTGGGGCTGGCCCCGGATGACGCGGGCGGGCAGGCCCAGACGCTGCTCTTCAAGCGCGCCAACCGGCACGGCGTGGTCGCCGGCGCCACCGGCACCGGCAAGACCGTGACGCTTCAGATCATGGCCCAAGGTTTCTCCGAAGCCGGGGTGCCGGTCTTTTGCGCCGACGTGAAGGGCGACCTGTCCGGCATCAGTCAGCCCGGGACGCCGAACGAGAAGCTCCTGGCCCGCGCCGCGCAGCTGAACCTGACGCTGGAGCCCAAGGCGGCGCCGACCGTCTTCTGGGACCTGTACGGCCAGAAGGGCCATCCGGTGCGCGCCACCGTCAGCGAGATCGGTCCGCTGCTTCTGTCGCGCATGCTGGACCTGAACGAGGTGCAGGAGGGGGTGCTGACCATCGCCTTCCACGTCGCGGACCAGGAAGGCCTGCTGCTGCTGGATCTGGACGATCTCAGAAGCCTCCTGACCTTCGTCGCCGAGAACGCGGAGACGATCGGCAAGCGCTACGGCCACGTGGCGCCGGCCTCTGTCGCCGCCATCCAGCGAGCGCTGCTGCAGCTGGAGACCCAGGGCGGAAAAGCCTTCTTCGGCGAGCCGGCGCTGCGGCTCGAGGACCTTGTGCGCACCGATCTGTCGGGAAGGGGCCAGATCAATGTGCTCGCCGCCGACCGGCTGATGAACAGCCCGCGCGTCTATGCCGCCTTCCTGCTTTGGCTCCTGTCGGAGCTGTTCGAGCAGCTGCCGGAGATCGGCGACCCGGAGAAGCCCCGCCTCGTCTTCTTCTTCGACGAAGCGCATCTGCTGTTCAATGACGCGCCCAAGCCGTTGCTCGAGAAGATCGAACAGGTGGTGCGCCTGATCCGCTCCAAGGGCGTCGGCGTCTATTTCGTCACCCAGAACCCGGCGGACATCCCCGACACGGTGCTCGCCCAGCTGGGCAACCGGGTTCAGCACGCGCTCAGGGCCTATACGCCCTCGGAGCAGCGGGGCCTGAAGGCCGCCGCCGACAGCTTTCGCGCCGACCCCGCCTTCGACACCGCCGAGGCCATCCAGGCCCTGGGCGTGGGCGAGGCGGTCGTCTCGGTGCTGGACGAGAAGGGCGCGCCGACGGTGGCGGCGCGGACCCTGATCCGTCCGCCGGCCTCGCGGCTGGGCCCCGCCACCGAGGCCGAACGTCAGGCGGTGATGGCCCAAAGCCCGGTGCGCGGGGTCTATGACACGGCGCTGGACCGGGAATCTGCGGAGGAGGTGCTGGCCGCCCGCGCCGCCGCCTCGACCCAGGCGGAAGCCGCCGAGGCGGCTCGCGTCGCCGAGGCCAAGGCCGCCCAAAGCCAGGCCAAGGAGGTCGCGAAGGCGGAAGCAGCCCGGCCTCGCGCCCGCACCCGCGAGACGCCGATGGAGGCCCTGACCAAGTCCGTGCTGAGAACGGCCGGCTCCGCGATCACCCGCGAAATCCTGCGCGGCGTCCTGGGCGGCATGCGGCGACGCTAGCGCGGGACCAGCCGCCACATGCGCAAGGGATGACGCACGGTCCCGGCCTCCTCGCCCGCCGCGTCGCCCCGTCCCATGTAGAAGTCCGCGCGGACAGGGCCCCGGATCGCGCTGCCCGTATCCAGCGCCGTGACCAGGCCGCGGTAGCTGGCCCGCGCTCCCGCCAGGTTCCCGCCGTCGGCGTCGATGAAGACCAGGTCGCCGTAGCGCCACGAGGCGGGATCCACCGCGATTGAGCGGCGCGCGACCAGCGGCACGCCCGCCGCGCCGGCCGGTTCGCCGTCGTCCGGCTGCAGCTGGAAGAAGATGTAGCGGGGGTTCAGGCTTGTGATCGCCCGCGCCTCTGGCCCACGCCGCGCGGCCAGCCAGGCCCGGATCGCTTCGCCCGAGGTTCCGTTGGGCGGCAGAAGGCCTCGCTCGGCCATGGGCCGGGCGATGCCGACGAAGGGGCGGCCGTTGTCCGCCGCATACGCCGCGCGCACCCGCCGGCCATCCTCGAAGGTGAGGTAGCCGGAGCCCTGAATCTGCATGAAGAACAGGTCTTCGGTGCGCATCCAGCCGAGGATTTCGGTCTGGACCGCCCCGGCTTCGATGGCGGCGCGGTCCGGATAGGGCTCGAGCCCCTCGGCCGTCCGGCGTGACACCTGGCCGTCCTGGCGCACCAGATCGGCGGGCGGGCCCAGAACCGCAGCGTCGAACTCCGCCGAGGGGGCGGCTCGCGCGGGATACTCTGGCGCGAAGTAGGCGGTCAGCAGGCCCGGGCGTCCGTCCGTCGTCTCGGCGGGCACGGCGGTGAAGCGGGTTTCGAAGAAGGCGCGCGCCGCCTCCCCGTCCGCGAAGGGCGCCAGATCCGTCGCCGACGCGCACACCGCGCGCTCCGCGGCCCCTTGGGCGACACGACACGTCGAGGCGTAGGCGCGAAGCGCCGCCAGATGATCCTCCTGCGCCCAGCCCGGCAGGGCGGCGACCGTTCCGTCGGCAGAGACCGGGGGGCGCTCTAGCGGCGGCTGAGGCTGGGGAGAGGGCGTAGGTGGAGGGGCCGGGCGGGGCGGTTCGACGGGAGCCGTGGCGCAGGCCGAGGCCAGCGCGGCGACCGAGACCGCCGCCCACAGCCTCCGGCGCCGCCGCAGCCTCACGCCTCGGCCGGCTCGACGCGAGCCAGAACCCAGTTCGGATCCGAGGCGCCGAGCGTGCGCTCGAAGGTCCAATGCTCGGCGGTGCGGCGCTCCTCGATCACCGGCTCGCCCTCCGCGGGGATCACGCGGTTTCTGAGCTCGGCCAGGAACCGGACCTTGGCCGAGGCGCGGTCGCCGGTGACGGACGTGCTTTCCAGGTCGGCGCGCGGGGACTGGATGAACTCCACCTCCTCACGCTCGCCACGCGTCTCCCGAGCCGTGATTCCGGCCTCGAAGGAGGCCATCACCGTGTCGGTCAGGAGCGGCTTCAGCGCACCGCGATCGCCGGATGCATAGCCGCGTACGATGCTCTCGTAGGCGGTCCGCGCCCCATCCAGAAAACGATTTGGGTCGAAGGCCGGGTCGCGGGCCTTGAGGGGCGCCGCGGCGACGGCGGTCAGCGGGTCGACCGGCGGCGGCGCCTTGGGCTGCTGCACGATCTCGCTCTGCGGGATGGCCGGCGGCGCCTTGCTGATGTTGTCCTCCGGCTGGCGGCCGACCTTCTTGCCCAGCACATTGTACAGGCTGAACAGGACCACGGCCGCGATGGCGGCGAAGATCACGATCTGGAACTGATAGGGCACGGCGTTTCCCTGGCGGCGTCGGTTCGCTGTAGCGGATATAGGGACGCGCCGCCAAGTCGCCGCCCGCGCCGCGCGAGCGGGGCTGCGACATTGCGACCCCGCGACCGGCCGTGCTAGTCGCCGCGGCTTCAAGGAACAACGCCCCTTCTAGGCCGCATCATGACCGACGCCCCCGCCGATAACGCCCCCAACCCGACCGACGCCGGCGCCAACGGCCAGGCGGGCGCCCCGCCGGCGCCGGGCTATCGCGTGCTGGCCCAATACGTCCGCGACCTGTCCTTCGAGAACCCGCGCGCGCCCGACAGCCTGCGAGTCGATGGCAAGCCGGCGATCGACATGGGCGTGGAGATGAGCGCCCAGGGACGTCCCGACAATCTGTTCGAGGTCGACATCAAGCTGTCGATCAAGGCGTCGCACGCGGATCAGGCGCTCTTCCACGTCGAGCTGGTCTATGGCGGCCTGTTTCAGTTGCAGGGCGTGCGCGAACAGGACATCGAGCCGATGTTGCTGGTCGAGTGCCCGCGCTATCTCTTCCCCTTCGCCAGAGAGATCATCGCCAAGCAAACGGCCGACGGCGGCTTCTACCCGCCGCTCATGCTGGAGCCGCTGGACCTCGCCGCCATCTACATCGCCCGGCGCCAGCAGGCCGCCCAGGCCGCTCAGCTCCCCGGGGCCCCGGCCCAAGCCTGATCAGACGGGATTGGCCTCGACCGGCAGACCGTTCGAGGCCCACAGCGACAGGTCCTTCAGGTTGGCTTTGAGGAAGGCGAGGTGCGCGGCGCGCTCCTCGTCCGTGGACCGCGGCTGGAGCGGACGGGGCCGTTCGCCATGCCCGCCGGCGATCGCGGCCGCCGCCACCATCGCCCGGCTGGCGACGCCCGAGCCCAGGTCCAGCGCCCGCTCGCGGCCGCCCTTGAGCTCAAGATAGACATCCGCCAGGAGCCGCGCGTCGATCAGCGCTCCGTGCAGCGTCCGCTCGACGAGCGAGATCTTGAACCGGCGGCACAGCGCGTCCAGGGAGTTGGCCATCCCGGGAAACCGCGTTTGAGCCAGCCGCAGGGTGTCGACCCAGCGGCTCTCGTGCAGCTCCGGATGGCCGCACAAACCCAGTTCGTGATTGATGAAGCCCCGGTCGAAGGCCGCGTTGTGGGCAATCAGGGGCGCGTCGCCGCAGAAATCCAGCAGCTCTTCGGCGATCAGGCGGAAGACGGGCGCGTCCTTGACCTTCTCGTCGGTGATGCCATGCACGCGAATGGCGTCCGGAT
>JBKBUS010000099.1:2494-6070 GCA_046290035.1 Brevundimonas sp. | reverse complement strand
GGCGCCGCACCTGGGGGCGCTTGGCCGGGGCGAAGCCCGCCCCTTGCCAGACGCCCTTCAGCCGCTCGGCGCGGGCGCGGAACGAGACAAGCCGCTCCAGCGCCTGCTCCACCTCGCAGCGCTCGCCCGTGATTGGATCCACGTAGCGGGGCAGGCGGATCAGGGCGGCGGCGGCCACCGCCTGAAGCGGGCGGGCCGCGCCTCGCCGGGGAATCTCCAGCCGGTCGGTGGTCAGGCCCCACCCGGCGTAGAAGGGCGCGCCGTGGCAGGTCACCGGCAGCCCCCGCAGCAGCGCCTCGAACCCGAGGCCGGAGGTGACCACGTGGACCGCCTCCACCTCGGCCAGCAGGTCGGCCGGCCGCACGTCCCGGTCGATCAGGGTCACGCCGTCCAGCAGGGACGCGAGGATGCATCCGGCCTTGCGTCCCGCCGCCACCGCCGGGTGGCGCTTGACGATCAGCTGCGCCCTCGGATGCGCGGCGCGCGCCTCGGCCATCATGCGGGCGAAGCTCTCGGCGCTCGCCAGGCCGTATTCGATGGAGGCGTCGCCGAGCGTCTGATCGACGATCAGGACCCGAGAGCGCCCCTGGTCCAGCACCGACCGGTCCAGCGGCTCGCCCATGTTGGTCTTGGACAGCCCCGTCTCCACCAGCCGCGCGATCACGGCGTCGGTGCGGGCGGTCAGAGCCGCGTCCAGCCAGGCGTCGGCCTGAAGGATCGCGGTCTCCATCCGCGAGGGGCGCCGCGCGTCGTAGTAGACGCCCAGATCGTCCGCGATCAGGCTGAGGCTCGCGGCCCCCGCCTCGCCCAGGCCGATGGAGCGCAGGAAGCCGTCCTCCAGCGCGACATAGGGCAGGCCCCGCGTCTCCGCCCAAGAGCGGCCCATGGCGGCGGTGCGCTTCACGCCCCAGCCGATGACCGCCCCGATCCCCGGCCCGGGGGCGGCGCGCAGCTCGTACTCGGGCAGAAAGGTTCGCAGGAACGGCACGCGCCGGACGCCCGGAGCGCAGACCCAGGCCGGGGTCGGCGCCGTCATGCGACCTCGGCCAGGATGGCGCGGGCCTGGTCCAGATGCAGGCGCTCGACCATGCCGCCGGCGGCCCTGACCGCGCCCCGGCCCGCGTTGGCGGGATCGTCGAAGGCCGCGACGACAGCGGCGGCCCAGGCGAGCTCGGCCTCGGTGGGGGCGAAGGCGGCGCGCACGGGGGCGATCTGCTTCGGGTGGATCAGGCTCTTGCCGTCGAAGCCGTACAGGCGCCCCTGGCGCGCCTCGGCGATCAGGCCTTCCTCGTCGTCCAGCCGGTTGAGCACCCCGTCGATGGCCAGAAGGCCGTTCGCCCGCGCCGCCGCGACCACGGCCGCCAGCCACGGCTTGAACGGTTCACGATCGGGCGACGGGCCGGTCCCGAGCGCCAGCGCCAGGTCATTGGTCCCCAGCATCAGCGCCTCCAGCGACGCGCCGGCGCCAGCGATCGCGTCCAGCCGGGTCAGGGCGCGCGGCGTCTCGATCATGGCCCACAGCGCCTGGTCGGGCCTCAGTCGGGCCGCGACCGCCGCGGCCTTCTCCGGCCCGTCGATCTTGGGCGCCGTGACGAAGCCGAACGGCGCGCCCGCCGCCGCCTCCAGGTCCGCCGCGCCCCAGCCCGTGTCCAGGGCGTTCATCCTCAGGCCTAGCCGCCCCCGGAAGCGGCCGACCTTCGCCGCCTCGACGGCGGCCGCCCGCGCGGCCTCCTTGGCCTCCGGTGCGACGGCGTCCTCCAGATCGAGGATCACCGCATCGACATCCAGCTCGCGCGCCTTCTCGACCGCCCGCGGGTTCGACGCGGGCAGGTACAGCACGGTGCGGACGCGCGGGCGCAAGCGGCTCAGACCCGGCCGGTCACCGGCACCAGGGCGCCGGTCATGGCCCGGCTGGCGGGGGAGGCGAGAAACAGGATCACCGCCGCCAGGTCGGCGGGGGCGACCCATTTGGCGGGATCGGCGTCCGGCATGTCCTTGCGGTTGGCCGGGGTGTCGATGATCGAGGGCAGGACCGCGTTGACGGTCACGGAGGTGTCCTTCAGTTCCTCGGCCAGGCTCTCGGTCAGGCGGTGCACGCCCGACTTGGACGCGGCGTAGGCGGCCATGCCGACGCCGGACTTGAGCGCGGCGGCCGAGCCGACGTTGACGATCCGGCCGTCCGGCGAGGCCTTCAGGTGGGGCAGGGCGGCGCGGGCGGCGTTCAGCGCCGTCTTGACGTTCAGGGCGAACATCTTGTCCCACGCGGGCTCGGCGTCCTCGACCTTCTTCCAGACGAAGCCGCCCGCGATGTTCAGCACGATGTCCAGCCGGCCGAAGCGGTCGACGACCTTCTGCATGGCGGCCCTGGCCTGGTCGGCGTCGGTCAGGTCGACGCCGGACAGCTCCAGCGCCCCGTCCGGCGCGGTCTCGCCGGTCGCGTGGTCGATCAGGGCGACCTTCAGCCCCTGAGTCATCGCCGCCTCGACCACCGCGCGCCCCAGCGCTCCGTGGGCCCCGGTGATGGCCGCCACCCGATCCGTCATCCGCCGTCTCCTGTCAGGGGCGCAAGTTCAGGCGCGCGACCATAGTCTTCGCGCTCGCGAGATCAACCGGGCCAAAGCCACGCCGCGCCGCGCACGCCCGACGAGTCGCCCCAGCGGGCCCGAACCACCCGACCTTCCCAGATGTCGGAGAACACATGGCGCGTGATCACCGCCGGCAGGGCGGGGTACAGCTCGTCCACGTTGGACATGCCGCCGCCCAGCACGATCACGTCCGGATCGACCAGATTGACCGCCATCGCCAGGGCCCGGCCCAGGCGGTCGACATAGCGGCCAAGACTGGCCGCCGCCGCTTCGTCACCGGCCCGCGCGGCCGCCACGATCTCGGGGGCCTTGAGGGTCTGGCCGGTCAGGGTCTGGTGATCCCTCTGAAACCCGCTGCCCGACACCCAGGTCTCAAGACAGCCGTTCAGTCCGCACCAGCAGGCCGGGCCTGGGGCCTCTTCACTCGTCGGCCAGGGCAGGGAGATGTGACCGAGTTCGGCCGCCACCCCGTGCGCCCCCTCGACCAGCCGGCCCTCGATGACGAGCCCCGCCCCGCAACCGGTTCCGATGATGACCGCCAGCACCGTCCGCGCGCCTTCACCGGCACCGTCCACCGCCTCCGACAGCGCCAGGCAGTTGGCGTCGTTCGCCAGCCGCACCGGGCGGCCGAGCCGCGCCTCCAGGTCCGTCGCGAAGGGCCGGCCGTTCAGATAGGTGGAGTTGGCGTTGCGGATCAGGCCCGTTCGTGGAGAGGGCGACCCGGGGATCGCCAGTCCGACCGACGCCGCCGCGCCCGCCTCGGCCTCGACCCTCGCGATCAGCCCGCCCACCATCTCGAGCGCGGCGTCGTAGTCGCCGGGGTTCGGCTCACGGATGCGCGCCAGGAACCGGCCGTCGGCGGCGGGCGGCGCGAAGTCGTAAGTGGCGGTCATCGATCTCAGGGGGTTCGCGCCGTGCGGCGCTCGACGAGGCGGGCGAGGTAGGCCGCGCCGAGCGGGATCAGGCTGTCGTCGAAGTCGTACCCCGCGTT
>JBKBUS010000099.1:0-2484 GCA_046290035.1 Brevundimonas sp. | reverse complement strand
GACCGCCGCCTCGATCTTGGTCCCGCCGAAATCCACCCCGATCCGCATGGATCGGCCATACCAGCCCCCACTCAGGCCGCGAAGACCTTCGCCATCAGGCGTTCCAGCGCAAGGCGGTCCGTCTCGTCGAACGCGGCCTTGGTCGTGGCGTCGACGTCGAACACGGCGATGAGGTCGCCGGAGGCGTCGAACACCGGCACGACGATCTCGCTCTCCGAGCGGCTGTCGCAGGCGATGTGGCCGGGGAAGGCGTGAACGTCCTCGACGATCTGGGTGCGCCGCTCGGCCGCCGCGGTCCCGCACACGCCGCGGCCGAACGCGATTCGCAGGCAGCCCAGCGTGCCCTGGTAGGGCCCGACCACCAGCTCGTCGGCCTTGGTCGGATCGACGACATAGAAGCCGGTCCAGAAATAGTGGTCGAAGGCGTCCACCAGCATCGAGGCCACGGTGGCCATGCGCGCCACCTGATCGGGCTCGCCTTCGAGCACCGCCAGGATCTCGGCCTCGACCTCCTCGTATCGGCTCGCCTTGTCGGCGGCGCGCTCGCGTGCGACGTAGGCCATGGCCAAGCTTCTCCTGTCTTCTTCCGGGGTGGCGCATATAGGGCGGGAACGCCCCTGCGTCAGGGGTGCGCTCCCGCGGCGACACATTTTCGCCGTCCTGCGGCAACGCTCGTTAACCATGTGCGTTAACCTTGACAGAAGGTTAACTCGACCGGACCATCCGACCGGGTGAGAAGGGCCGGACTGAAGGTCTGGAGGGAGTGGGGATGACCGCCGATCACGACGGCCAATCACGTTCGCGCCGCATGCCCGCCCTGGCCGTGCCGGCCGGCGCGGCCGTGGTCGCGCTCCTGATCGTGATCGCCCTCGTGCTGTCCAGCTGCGGGGACCGGCCCGTCGCTTTCTGGCGGCGCGACGCGGCGGCGAACGCCTGTCCGCGTCCGGCCTCCGTCACCGGCGGAGAGTTCAACGACCAGGAAGCCGGTCTGCGCCGCCTGCGCCGCGCCGCGTTCCGGGGCGACTTCTTCGCCCAGCTGGAGCTCGGCCAGCGCTATGCGGCGGTCCGCGCCACCGACAAGAACATCGAGGACCCCATCGAGAGCGCGGTCTGGTACGCCATGGCCCTGACCAACGGGGAAGGCTACGCGCCGATCAACCGGGTGCAGCGCGACGGCCTGTTCGGCTGGCGGCCGCTGTCGCGCTATGACGACTGCCGCGCCTGGGAGCGCCACGTCGCCTACACCCGCCTCAATGACCATCTCGAGCGCATGACCCGCGACGAGCAGGAAGCGGTGCGCGACCGGGTCATCTACATCCTGTCGACCCAGGACGCCGAGGGATACCGCACCCTGGCGCGCCTGCACGACCAGCTCTACGGCCCGTTCGGCGAGCCGCAGGACAACCGCGAGGCGCGCGAGGCCTGGGGCCGCGGGGCCGCCGGCCCCGGGCGTCGCGGCTTCCCCGCCGCGGTCGGACTGTTCCAGAGGAACGACGTCGACGCCTATCTCTACAACTACCTCGCGGTGCAGACCGGCGACGTGGGCGCCTATGTGCTGCTCAAGGACTTCGAACGGTCCTCGCCGCGGCGCGCCCGCTACGCCGCCTTCGTCGAGGCCAAGGCGCGCCAGTGGGTCGCCCCCTACGAATTCTATCCCAACGACGCGCCCCAGTCGGGCGTGCCGTTCTCGGACGAGAGCCGCCCGCGCGGCGACGCCTTCGACTATGCTCTCAGCCGCATGACGGAGCTGCCGTTCGTCCACGTCGGGCGGGCGCTCCGCTACCTGGGCGTCACCGACGCCGTGCCCCAGCGGAGCTCGGACCTGTCCAAGCGCCAGGTGGAGACGCTCGAGGCCATGCTCGGCCACGCCATGGAGGGTCGGCTGTCCTATCTGGAGATGGTGCGCGCCATTCAGCTCGCGGCCGTCAACGGCTCGTCGGAGGCCCAGCTGGTGCTGGCGGTCATGTACTCCGAGGGTGTGGGCGTGCCGGCCGACTACGCCAAGGCCTTCTACTGGTACTCCGAAGCCGACCGTCAGGGCTCGCCCGAGGCCAAGTTCGCCATCTCGACCTATTTCGCGCTCGGCGTCGCCGGCGTGGCCGATCAGGACAAGGCCCAGGCGGTCGTCTACCGCATCGAGTCCGCGCTCTCCGGCTTCGCCCCGTCGGCGGCCCGCCTGCAGGCCGTGCTCGCCCAGGTCTCCCGTTCGCAGCGCCGATAGGAGGGCGCGACCGATGACGCATCCGACGCTCCGCCGCCTGCTGAAGTCCATCAGGGCGCTGGCCGCGCCCGCCGCCGTGCTCGGCGCCGTCGGCGTCCTCGCGCTCAGCGACGACGGGGCGAAGGCCCAGGTCGCCGCCAAGGTCGAGAGCCAGACCCGGCCGAACTTCGGCCTGTTGCTCCAGCCGCCGGTCCAGGCGCGCCCGCGCGGCCACCGTCGCTGGAACTACGGCAGCCATCGCGGGCACGGCTATGTGCCCCATC
>JBKBUS010000098.1:0-6116 GCA_046290035.1 Brevundimonas sp. | reverse complement strand
TGCCGGACGTGAGCCAGGTGGGCAACACCTGGGTGTCGGAGATGGCCGCGATCGGGGCCATCAGCCCCTTGCCCCGATCGGCGTCGGACCTGCTCTCGGACCAGTTCGAGGCGGTGCTGGACACCAACACCATCGACGGCCGGCCGGTGGCGACGCCCTGGTACGTGGACACGCGCCTGCTGTTCTACCGCACCGATCTGCTGGCCGAGGCGGGCCATGAGGCGCCCGCCGTCACCTGGGCCGACTGGAAGGCGCAGATGGTCGACATCAAGCGCCTGGTCGGGCCGGACCGTTACGCGATCCTGTTGCCGCTCAACGAGTTCGAGCAGCTTCTGACACTTGGACTTCAAGGAAATCAACCGTTGCTTCGCGACGAGGGCACGCGGGGGAATTTCTCCAGCGCCTCGTTCGTGGCGGCGTTGGCCTTCTACAAGAGCCTGTTCGACGAGGGCTTGGCCCCGGTCGCCTCGGCCAGCCAGATCTCCAACGTCTGGACCGAATTCCAGCGGGGCTGGTTCAGCTTCTACTTCTCCGGACCCTGGACCATCGGCGACTTCCGCCGGCGCCTGCCGCTGGAAACGCAATGGATGACCGCGGGCGTGCCCGGTCCGAACGGGCCCGGCGCCTCCGCGCCCGGCGGATCGTCGCTGGTGGTCTATCGCTCCTCGCCCAATCAGGACGCGGCCTGGCGGCTGGTGCGTTATTTGTCCGAGCCGTCGGTGCAGGCGCGCTTCAACGGCATCACCGGCAACCTGCCGGCGCGCCAGAGCGCCTGGTCCGCGCCGACGGTGGCGAACGATCCCATGCTCCAGCCTTTCCGCGCGCAGCTGGCCCGCGCGGAGGCCGTGCCCAAGGTGCCGGAGTGGGAGCGTATCGTCACCGAGATGCAGATCGTGGCCGAGCGCATGGTGCGCGGCGAGTACACGCCCGAGACCGCCGCCGCCGAGATCGATCGGCGCACCGACCGCCTGCTGGAAAAGCGCCGCTGGATGCTGGAGCGGGACGCATGAGCGGACTGGTCCTCTCACGCCGTCGGGAACGCGCCGCCTGGGGGTTCGTCGCCCCGGCGATGATCGCGATCGGGCTGTTCTTCGTGATTCCCGTGGTCTCGGCTCTGCTGCTCAGCCTCACCGATTTCGACATCTATGCGCTGGCGGACCTGTCGAACCTCAGGTTCGTGGGCCTGCAGAACTATGAGCGGCTGCTGGGCAATCCGCTGTTCTGGGGCGCGCTGAGGAACACCGCGCTGTTCGCGGTGATCGGCGTGCCGCTGACGGTCGGGGCGTCGTTGGTCGCGGCGCTGGCGCTGAACGCGCGGGTGGTGAAGTGGCGGCCGATCTGGCGGGTCGTGTTCTTCGCGCCGTTCGTGACCACGCTCGTGGCCACCGCGGTGCTGTGGAACTACCTGCTGAACACCCGCTACGGCGTGATCAACTGGGCGATCACCTCCGTGGGCCTGCCCGCCGTCGACTGGCTTGGGAACCCGCAGACGTCGATCCCGGCGATCCTGATGTTCGTGGTCTGGAAGACGTTCGGCTACAACATGCTGATCTTTCTGGCGGTGCTGCAGACCGTGCCGGACGACCTGCATGAGGCGGCGCGGATTGACGGGGCGGGACCCTGGATGCGCTTCCGGCACGTCACCCTGCCGGCCATCGCGCCGACGTTCCTTCTGGTGTCGATCATCTCGGTGGCGAGTTTCTTCCAGCTGTTCGCCGAGCCCTATGTGATGACCCAAGGGGGGCCGGCCCAGTCCACCGTGACGGTGCTCTACTTCATGTACGAAGAGGGCTTCAAATGGTGGAACCTCGGCTCGGCCTCGGCCGTCGCCTTCATCCTGTTCCTGATCATCCTGGCGGTGACGCTGGTGCAGCTGGCGGCCGCGCGGCGGTTGGGGGCCTACCAATGAAGCTCCGCGCCATCCTGCTGAACCTGGCCGTGGCGGCGATCGGGCTGATCGTGCTGTTCCCGCTCGCCTGGATGGTGTCGGTCAGCTTCATGTCCACCGGCGAGGCCGCGACCTTCCCGCCGCCGCTGCTGCCGACGCGCCCGACGCTGGAGCACTACCGCGACCTGTTCGTGACCCAAGGAATGGGTCGCTATCTCTGGAACAGTTTCGCCCTGGCGACCCTGGCCACGCTTCTGGCGCTCGCCTTCACCGTGCCCGCCGGCTACGCCTTCGCCAAGCTGAGGTTCAAGGGCCGCGAGCGGCTCTTCCAGTTCCTGGTGGCCGCGCTGGTCGTGCCCGCCCAGATCGGCACCCTGCCGCTGTTCCTGATGCTGAAGGGCATGGGGCTGGTGAACACCTACGCCGGCGCGCTGGTGCCGTGGCTGGCGTCGATCTTCGGCCTGTTCCTGATCCGCCAGTACGCCCTGTCGATCCCTGACGAGATGCTGGAGGCCGCGCGGCTGGACGGCGCCACGGAGGGGCAGATCTTCCGTCGCGTGGTGCTGCCGAACCTGACGCCGATCCTGATCACGCTGGCGCTGTTCGTGTTCCTGGGCAGCTGGAACGACTTCCTGTGGCCGCTGATCATCCTGACGGACCAGTCGAATTATACCCTGCCCGTGGCGCTGGCGGCGCTGTCGCGCGAGCACGTCCAGGACATCGAGATGATGATGGCGGGCGCGGTGATCACCGTGGCGCCGGTTCTGATCCTCTTCCTGGCGCTGCAGAGATTCTACATCCGCGGAATGCTGGCGGGGAGCGTGAAGGGATGATGATGCGCGCTCTGACGATCCTGCTGGTCTGGGCCCTGACGGTTGTTCCTTCCGCCGCCCAGACGCGGCTGCTGGACGGGTTCGAGAGCCTGTCGGGCTGGCGGGCCGACGCCTCCACCGACGTCAGCTCAGCCATCGCGTCGGTGGACGGCGCGGACGGTCGGGCGATGCGGCTGACCTATGACTTCAACGGTCGCTCGGGCTACGCCTTCGCGGCGCGGCTGATCGATGTGGACGTCCCGGAGAACTACGAGATCCGGTTCAAGGTGCGTGGCGAGGGCCTGTCCAACACCTTCGAGATCAAGTTCACGGACGCGAGCGCCGAGAACGTCCACTGGCGCCAGATCCGCAACTGGACCCCTCCGTCGCAGTGGACGGAGGTGGTCATCCGCCGCCGCCAGATCATCTGGGCCTGGGGGCCGGATCCCGACCGGACTTTCCGGGGCGCGGAGCGGATGGAGTTCGTCGTGGTCGCCGACCAGGGCGGGTCGGGCTTCATCGAGATCGACGACCTGACGATCCGCGAGCTGCCGCCGGAGCCGAGCGTCTCCCCGCGCCCGGTCGCCTCGGCGACCAGCGAGGACGGAGATTTCCGCGCGTCCCGGGCCGTGGATGATGATCCGCAGAGCGCATGGCGCTCGCAGGGGCAGGGGGCGCAGAGCCTGACGCTCGACCTGGGTTACGAGCGGGAGTTCGGGGGTCTGACGCTGCAATGGGCGCCGAACGGAGCGGCCTCGGCCTATCGGATCATGGCGTCGTCGGACCGCGAGACCTGGCGCGAGATCGCGCGGGTGCGCGACGGCGACGGGGTGATGGACTGGCTGCGCACGCCCGAGAGCTCGGCCCGCTGGCTGCGGCTGGATCTGGAACGGGGCCAGGCGGCGCGCGAGGGCCAGCAGATGGGCGCGGGCCAGCGGCTCGGCGCCGGGGCCGACGCGGCCTATGTCCTGCGCGACGTTCGGATCGAGCCGATCGCGTTCGGCGAGACGCCCACGACCTTCATGCTCGAGGTGGCGGCCGAGAGCCGGCGTGGGACCTATCCGCGCGGCTTCCACGGGGAGCAGCCCTACTGGACCCTGGTCGGCGTCGACGGGGGCGGGGAGAGCGCCCTGATCGGCGAGGACGGCGCGGTGGAGCTGCGCCGGGCCGGCCCCTCGATCGAGCCTTTCGTCATCGACAACGGCCGGGTCGTCAGCTGGGCCGACGTGGACATCGACCAGAGCCTGAAGGACGGCGACCTGCCGATCCCCACCGTCACCTGGAGCGCCGACGACTGGCGGCTCGAGATCACGGCGCTGGCCGACGGCGAGCCGGAGCGCGCGCAACTGTGGACGCGCTATCGCCTGACCAACACGAGCCCCCGGCCGATCCGGCTGACGTTGGCGCTCGCCGCGCGACCCTTCCAGGTCAACGGCCCGCGCCAGTTCCTGGCGATCCCGGGCGGGGTCGGGCCGATCGAACAGATCCAGTGGAACGGCTCGACGCTGATCCTGAACGACGCCATCCGCATCAATCCGCTGGTGGCGCCCGACGGCGTGGTCGCCTCGACTTTCGATGCGGGCGCCGATCCGCAGGCGCTGTTCGCCTCGGCGCGGGTACGTCCGGCGTCGGAGCCGGTGGTGGAGTCGGACGCCTCCAGCCTCATGGCCGGCGGCCTGACCTTCGAGGTCGAGCTCCTGCCCGGCCAGACCCGTACCTTCGGCTTCATGAGCCCGCTGTCGGGCGGCGCGCCGGACATGGCGCCGGTCGGCTCGGTCGAGGCGGCCTGGGATATGGTCGAGGAGCGCGTGGCGGCGGAATGGCGGGAGAAGCTGGACCGCTTCGACCTGGTCCTGCCGCCTCAGGCCCAGCGCATCGAGGACGTCATGCGCTCGTCGCTGGCCCACATGCTGATGTCGCGCCAGGGGCCGGTGCTGCAGCCGGGCACGCGTAGCTACAACCGCTCCTGGATCCGCGACGGGGCCATGATGGCCGAGGGGCTGAACCGGCTGGGCCACGCCGACCTCTCGGCGGCCTATCTGGACTGGTACACGCCCTATCTGTTCGACAACGGCAAGGTGCCCTGCTGCGTGGACCGGCGCGGCGCCGACCCGGTGCCGGAGAACGACAGCCAGGGCGAGTATGTGTTCCTGGCGGCGGAAACCTATCGCTACACCGGCGACCGAGAGCTGCTGCGCCGCGCCTGGCCGGGGGTGCAGGGCGCGATCCGTTACATGGACCAGCTGCGGGCCGAGACGCGCATCCCCGCGAACCAGACGCCCGAGACGCGGCATCTGTACGGCCTTCTGCCCCCGTCGATCAGCCACGAGGGATACTCGGACAAGCCGGCCTATTCCTACTGGGACGACTTCTGGGGCCTGCTCGGCTATCGCGAGGCGATCTATGTCGCCGAACAGCTGGGCGAGACCGAGGCGGCCGAGGCGTTCCGCCGCGCCGAGGCCGAATTCGCCGCCGACGTCATGGCCAGCGTCCGTGCGACGGCCGAGCACCACGGCATCGACTGGATCGCGGGAGCGGCGGACCGGGGCGACTTCGACGCCACATCGACGACGATCGCACTGTCGCCCGGCGGGCTGCAGGCGGAGCTGCCGCAGGACCTGCTTCGGAACACCTTCGACCGCTGGTGGGCCAACTTCGAGGCGCGGCTGTCCAACCGCGCGGACTGGGCCGACTACACACCCTATGAGCTGAGGAACGTCGGCGCGCTGGTTCGCCTGGGAAGGCGTGAGGAGGCGATCCAGGCGCTCGATTTCTACCTCCACGACATGCGGCCGCGCTCCTGGAACGGCTGGGCTGAGGTGGTGGGCCGTCACCTGCGCGAGCCGCGCTTCATCGGCGACATGCCGCACGCCTGGATCAGCTCGGATTACATCCGCTCGGCGCTGGACCTGCTGGTTCACGAGCGTGCGGAGGACCACGCGCTGGTGCTAGCCGCCGGCGTGCCGGAGTCATGGCTGGACGGGGCGGGCGTCGGCGTCGAGAATCTGCGCACGCCCTATGGGCCGCTGACCTATCGCCTGCGCCGCACCGAGGGCGGCCTTGAGCTGACGGTGGAGGGCGCCGCCCCGCCCGGCGGCTTCGTCCTGCCTTGGCCTTTGGAATCGCCGGCGGTTTCCGCCACGTTCGACGGCCGTCCCTTGAGCCCGCGGGACGGCGCCTTCACCCTTTCGACCCCCGGCCGCCTGGTGGTCCTGACCCCATGATTCCTCCCCGAGTGACGCCCATGACTTACGACCGGAGTTCGCCATGCCCCACCGTCCCGCCCTCAACCTCGACCGGCGGAGCGTTCTGATGGGCGCGAGCGCATTGGCCATGGCCATGGCCGCGCCGCCCGTGCGGGCCAGCGCGGCGGACGAAGCCCGGATTGAAAACCTGATCCGCCAGATGACGCTGGA
>JBKBUS010000097.1:0-6144 GCA_046290035.1 Brevundimonas sp. | reverse complement strand
TTTCTGGCCGGGGCGGCCCTCTGGTTTGCCGCGCCCGGGCTGGCGCAGGGCAATGGCCTTGCCATGCTGAGCACGTTGACCAAGGGCGAATGGACGATCAAGCAACGCGGCGGTGTGCCTGATCGCAAGATCTGTGTGCGGACAGGGGCGGAACTGATTCAGCTCAAGCATCGCGAAGCCGGGTGCAATCAGTTCGTGGTTGAAGATGGCGCCGCCCGCGTGACGGTACAGTATACTTGCCCAGGCAATGGCTATGGCCGCACAAGCATCCGCCGGGAGACGAGCGCGCTGGTCCAGCTCGAAAGCGGTCTTGTAGAGCGCCTTCTCCTCGTCGTTGAGGAAGTCCAGGTGCTGGACCGAGCCTTCATTCTCCAGGATCGAGTTCCACACCGCGTCGGTGTTCTGGCCCTTCTCCTCGAGCAGGCGCTCCAGGTAGGGGTTCTTGACGAGGTCCCGCCGCAGATGATCGAGATCGAGGCGGTCGGCGCGATCGCCAGCTTGTGGCTGAACCGCTCCATGACCCCGCGCTCCTTCGCGTCGAGGCACGGCCCCTTCTCCTCGGCGAGCAGGCGGCTGGCCTTATCGGCCTCGCGGCGCAGGTGCTTGAACAGCCGCATGTTCCAGCTCTTGGCCATGGCGCTCTCGAACGCCACGCCCTGCTGCTGCAGGAAGGAGTGGAAGCCCATCAGGCCGAGGCCGACCGAGCGCTCGCGCTGGGCGGAATAGACGGCGGCGCGCATCTCCGGCGGCGCGCGGCGGATGAAGTCCTCGAGCACATTGTCGAGGAAGCGCATCACGTCCTCGATGAAGCGCGGCTCCTCGCGCCACTCGAGGAAGGTCTCGGCGTTGACCGACGACAGGCAGCAGACCGCGGTCCGGTCGATGCCCAGGTGGTCCTTGCCGGTGTGCAGCATGATTTCCGAGCACAGGTTCGACTGCTTGACGCTGAGGCCCAGCTCCCGCTGATGGACCGGCATCTGGCGGTTCACCGTGTCGGAGAAGATCAGATAGGGCTCGCCGGTCTGCAGGCGGATCTCGAGGATCTTCTGCCACAGGGTGCGGGCGTCCACGGTCTTGCGGACCTCGCCGGTCTTGGGCGAGACCAGGTCGAAGGGCTTGCCGTCCCGCACCGCCTCCATGAAGGCGTCGGTGATGTTGATGCCGTGGTGCAGGTTCAGGGACTTGCGGTTGAAGTCGCCCGAGGGCTTCCGGATCTCCAGGAACTCCTCGATCTCCGGGTGGTGGATGTCGAGATAGACGGCCGCCGAGCCGCGGCGCAGCGAGCCCTGGCTGATCGCCAGGGTCAGGGAGTCCATCACCCGGATGAAGGGGATGATGCCCGAAGTCTGGCCCGCGCCCTTCACCTTCTCCCCGATGGAGCGGACGCCGCCCCAGTAGGTGCCGATGCCGCCGCCGTTCGACGCCAGCGCGACGTTCTCGTTCCAGACCGACTGGATGCCTTCAAGGCTGTCGCCGACCGAGTTCAGGAAGCAGCTGATCGGCAGACCGCGGTTGGCGCCGCCGTTCGACAGCACCGGCGTGGCCGGCATGAACCACAGGCGCGAGATGTAGTCGTAGATGCGCTGGGCGTGATCGGCGTCGTCCGAGAAGGCCGTGGCCACCCGGGCGAACATGTCCTGGTAGCTCTCGCCCGGCAGCAGATAGCGGTCCTCCAGCGTCTTCTTGCCGAAGTCGGTCAGCAGGGCGTCGCGGCTGCGGTCGATCTGCACCGACCGAACCACCGCCAGATGCGGCCTCTCAGGCGCGAGCGCCTCGCACTCCGTCCCGAATTCCACCGACTTCAAAGCCTCGCCGCCAGCCATGTTCGTCCCGATTCCTGAACTCAATCCGGTGATGATCCCCGCGCTCCAGACACATCATCTAGTGGCCGAAGCGCTTCCCGTGCCCACATATGGGGCGCAGATGGTGAACGGGGCGTCAACGGCTTGACGTTCGTTTTCCGGGCGAATCATCGTCGCGGCGGGGGATGACCCTGTGGACAGGCCGTGACGGCCGCGCGACGCCCGGTCTCACGAAGGCGTGATCGGGCGGGCCCGCGACGACGGGGCAGCGGCGTGGCGGCGGGGGACCGCCTATCCTTTCAGCCATGCTGGCCCCCGTGCGTCGCCGCCTCGCGGCCGAGATCATCGCCGTCTTCAACGACCCCGCCCAGGGCGAGCGGCCGGTGGCGCGCCGGGCCGACGGGCTGTTCGGACCGGGATCGGTCGCCTGGCGCGTGCATGGGGACGTGGTGTCGATGATGGCGGGCGGCGTGTCGGGCCTGCTGCTGCAGATGCTGCATCCGCAGGTTCTGGCCGGCGTCTGGGACCATTCCAACTTCCGCCAGGACATGGCGGGACGCTTGCGCCGCACCGCCCGCTTCATCGCCCTGACCACCTACGGCGGCCCGGAGGAAGCCGAGGCCGCGATCGCGCGGGTGCGGGCCATCCACGGCCAGGTGCGGGGGACGCTGCCCGACGGGAGCCCCTACGCCGCCGACCGGCCGGATCTTCTGGCCTGGGTGCACGTGACCGAGACGACCAGCTTCCTCGCGGCCTATCGCCGCCTGGTCGACCCCCGGCTCAGCGCCGCCGACCAGGATCGATACTTCGCCGAGATGACCGAGGTCGGGGCGCGGCTCGGCGCCGATCCCCTGCCGCGTACAGCGGCCGAAGCGCGAGCGCTGATCGCGGCCACGCGGCCGTCGCTGAGGGTGGACGAGAGAACCCACGAGGTGGCGCGGCTGATCCTCGACCCGCCGCCGATGAAGCCGTCGCTGCGGACTTTCCAGCGGCTGACGCTGGACGCCGGCGTGGACCTGCTCCCCGATTGGGCGCGGCGGATGCATGGGCTGGAGCCGCCGGCTCTGAAGCGGCCGGGCACGCGGGCGGCGGCGATGGCGCTGGGCGGGGTGGTGCGCTGGGCCTTTCAGCGGCCCGACGCGGCCTGACCGGGCCTAGGCCGCGATCATCTTCTCCACCTCGCCGACCAGGTCGCGCAGGTGCACGGGCTTGGACAGGACCTTGGCCTGGGGGGCGGCCTGGGCGGCGGAAAGCGCCACCGCGGCGAAACCGGTGATGAACATGATGCGCAGCCCCGGCTGGCGCTGGGCGGCGATCCGCGCCACCTCGATGCCGTCCGCCCCTGGCATGACGATGTCGGTGAGCAAGAGGTCGTAAGGGCCGTGCTCCAGCGCGTCGATGGCGTCGTCGCCGTTCTCGCAGTCGACGACCTGATGCCCGGCCCGCTCCAGCGAGCGGGTCAGGAAGCCCCTCAGGGAATCGTCGTCTTCGGCCAGGAGGATGCGCGCCATGGGAACCCATAGAGGTCGAACTTGAAGCGCGACGCTACTCCCGCGCCCGTAAACCGCCCATGAACATCCCCTGCGAGGCGAAGGCGAAAGCGCTGTGCGGACGGCTGAAATCCGTTAAGCGGAGCCGATGCGCTCCCCCCGCGACCCCGACCCGGCCGCCCTGCCCGTCTTTCGGCGGCGCGGCCCGGACGTGGGCCTGACGCCGCTGGTGTTCGCCTCGCCCCATTCCGGGGACGTCTATCCGCCGGAGCCGGACCCGCACCCTGATCTGACCGAGGCGTCCCGGCGCAGCGCCGAGGACGCGTTGGTGGAGGCGCTGGTGCGGCCCGCCGCCGAGGCCGTCGGCGCGCCCCTGCTGGCCGCCTGCATCGGGCGGTCCTACGTCGATCTGAACCGGGCCCCCGAGGATCTGGACCCCGGCGCCGTGGACGGGCTGGACGGCGTCGAGCCCAGCCCGCGCGCCCGCGCCGGCTACGGCGTCATTCCCCGACTGAGCGGTGACGGACGGCCCCTGCGCGCCGCACCCCTGAGCCGCCACATGGCGGAGCGGCGGCTGACGGAGATTCACGGCGCCTACCACGCCGAACTGGCGCGCCTGATGCAGGCGGCGCGGGCGGCGCATGGCCGGGCGGTGCTGATCGACTGGCACTCCATGCCGGGGCGCGCGGCCGGCAGTCGCCCAGGCGTGCGGGGGATCGACGTGGTGCTGGGCGATCGGCACGGCGCCGCGTGCGAGACCGGGCTGGTGCGCCGGGCGCGGTCCTGCCTGGAAGCAAAGGGTCTGCGGGTGTCGCTGAACAAGCCCTACGCGGGCGGCTGGTCGACCGAGCGCTGGGGGCGGCCCGACGACGGCTTTCACGCGCTTCAGGTCGAGATCAACCGCGAGCTCTATCTCGACCCCGCCACCTTGGGGCCGGGACCGGGTTTCGCACGCGCCGCGGGCGTGGTCTCGGCCCTGGCGAACGCGCTGGCCGAGGCCCTGGCCGCAGAAAAAAAGCCGCGCCCGAGGGCGCGGCATGAAAGTCTATAGGGAGGAAACGCCCAGGAAGGGCAAGACGCTCGAAAGCGTCGAAAGCCAAGTTAGGGTGCGGCGCACAACGCGTCAACCCCTGAAACCGGTTTCACGGCACATTTTCGACAGCCACATCTCGCATCTGCGAGATCATCAGGAGAGGCGGCGACGGGCCGCCCGCACCGCCTGGGCCGCCGGCGAGGCCGCCTGGCGCCAGATCAGCAGGGTGAACACCGCCAGCACGCCGCCGCCCAGCCACAGCGGCCCGAACAGCCAGGCCCCGGCCGCCAGGGCGAAATAGTAGGTGCGGACGCCCTGGCTGAACGCCGACATGGCCGGGTTCAGCGCCGCCGCCGCGGCCTCGGCGAAGGCGGAGCGCGCCGCCTCGCCGTCCTCGACCGCCTCGGGCGCGGCGCCGATCAGGGCCAGGGTGTAGTTCAGCTGACGGATCGACCAGATGAAATCGAGCAGACCCCGCGCCAGCGCCGCGAGCACCAGCCCCAGCTTGGCCTCCAGCATCTGCGGCGTGCCCGCCTCCGCGCTCAGATCGGCCACGCCCCTGAGCGCGGTCTCGCCGCCGAACAGCACGCCGGCCACGGCGGCGATCAGCAGCAGGTTCGCGGATGCGAAGAAGGAGGCGGAGTTGATCGTGTGACCCATCAGCTGGCTGTCCACCAGCCGGATCTCGCGCGCGGTCATGGCCCTCATCCAGACCTCGCGCACCACCTTCATGTCCGAGTTCAGCGAGCCGCTGCGCCGCGACAGCACCCCTAGCAGGGGTTCGTAGAAGAGCCAGCAGGCGAAGAAGAGCGTCAGCGCCGCCCAGTCCCAAGCCGTCACGTCGTTCTCCCGATCCGGGCGCGCCGCGCTTGCCTCGCGCCACGCCGACGCCTATCACGCGGGCCTGTTCTTCGCATACGCACAAAAAGGTCCGTCATGAACCTCGACGCCGTCCCCGTCGGCCCCAACCCCCCGTGGGACCTGAACGTGGTCATCGAGATCCCGCAGGGCGGGTTGCCGGTGAAGTACGAGATGGACAAGGACTCCGGCGCCCTGTTCGTCGACCGCTTCCTGCACACCGCCATGTACTATCCGGGCAACTACGGCTTCGTGCCGCACACGCTGGCGGACGACGGCGACCCCTGCGACGTGCTGGTGATCAATCCCACGCCGGTGGTGCCCGGCTGCGTCATCCGCGCGCGTCCGATCGGCGCGCTGATGATGGAGGACGAGGCCGGACGGGACGAGAAGATCCTGGCCGTGCCCGTGGACAAGCTGAACCCCTTCTATTCGGACATCGCCAGCTATCGTCAGCTGCCGACGATCCTGCTGGAGCAGATCGAGCACTTCTTCAGCCGCTACAAGGATCTGGAGAAGGGCAAGATGGCCAAGGTGACCCGCTGGGCCGACGCCGGCGAGGCGGCCGAGCTGATCGCCATCGGCATCCGCGCCCACCAGGACAAGCTGAAGGCCGACGCGGCCTGAGCATCGCCCGTCTCCCCTCGCGGGAGAAGGCGGCGTGCGGCGCATGACGGAGGCCCTTCCCTCTCGCGCCGCACCCGCTATGTCATCGGTCATGGCTTCGCCCGAGACCCCGCAGGACCGGTTCAAGCGCGCGCTGTCGACCGCCGCCCGGGCGCTGGCCGAACAGGCCGAGCTGGAGGTCGCCTTCGGCTCGGACGGGCCGAAGCTCGCGAACGGCGTGCTCACCCTGCCCCAGCCGCCGCGCGACCTGTCGGGCCCCGAGAGCGCGACCCTGCGCGGCCAGGCCGACCGGCTGGCGCTGCGGCTGGCCAATCACGACGAGAAGCTGCACGCG
>JBKBUS010000096.1:0-6147 GCA_046290035.1 Brevundimonas sp. | reverse complement strand
GTCGTCACGACTCCATCTTCCGAAAACCTGACGGCGCGCCGCGCCGGGTTCGCCCGGTCGCGCGCCCTCCCAAGCAAAGACTGTTCATGACCGATACCCAGACCCTCAACCCCACGCGCGACGACTTCGCCGCGCTGCTCGACGAGAAGCTGTCGGGCCGCGATCTCGGCGAAGGCCAGGTCGTCCACGGCCGCGTCGTCGGCATCGAGAAGGACATCGTCATCGTCGACGTGGGCCTGAAGACCGAAGGGCGCATCGCCATGCGCGAGTTCGGCCAGGGCGAGGGCGCCGTGCTGCCGAAGGTCGGCGACACGGTCGAGGTCTATCTGGAGCGCGTCGAGAACGCGATGGGCGAGGCGGTCATCAGCCGCGACAAGGCCCGCCGCGAGGAAGCGTGGACCCGTCTGGAAAGCGTCTTCGCCGACGGCCAGCCGGTCAACGGCGTGATCGTGGGCCGCGTGAAGGGCGGCTTCACCGTCGACCTGGGCGGCGCCTCGGCCTTCCTGCCGGGCTCGCAGGTGGACATTCGTCCGGTGCGCGACGTCGCCCCGCTGATGGGCAAGGAACAGCCCTTCGCGATCCTGAAGATGGACCGCCCGCGCGGCAACATCGTCGTCTCGCGCCGCGCCATCCTGGAAGAGGCCCGCGCCGAGCAGCGCACCGAGCTGGTCGGTCAGCTGGCCGAGGGTGAAGTCCGCGAAGGCGTCGTCAAGAACATCACCGACTACGGCGCGTTTGTGGACCTGGGCGGCATCGACGGCCTGCTGCACGTCACCGACATGAGCTGGAAGCGCGTGTCGCACCCGAGCCAGGTCCTGGCCGTCGGCGACACCGTCAAGGTGCAGATCGTCAAGATCAACCCGGACACCCAGCGCATCAGCCTGGGCATGAAGCAGCTGCAGGCCGACCCCTGGGACGGCGTGGAAGCCAAGTACCCGGTCGGCGCCAAGTACACCGGCCGCATCACCAACATCACCGACTACGGCGCCTTCGTGGAGCTGGAAGCCGGGGTCGAGGGCCTGGTCCACGTTTCGGAAATGTCCTGGACCAAGAAGAACGTCCATCCGGGCAAGATCGTCTCCACCTCGCAGGAAGTGGACGTCATCGTCCTGGACGTCGACTCGTCCAAGCGCCGGATTTCGCTGGGCCTGAAGCAGGCCCAGGACAATCCGTGGGACGCCTTCGTGGCCGCGCATCCGATCGGCTCGACGGTCGAAGGGGAGGTCAAGAACGCCACCGAGTTCGGCCTGTTCATCGGGCTGGAGAACGACATCGACGGCATGGTCCACCTGTCCGACCTCGACTGGTCGGTGTCGGGTGAGGAAGCGATCCAGCGCTACCGCAAGGGCGACACCGTCAAGGCCAAGGTGCTGGACGTCGACGTCGAGAAGGAACGCATCTCGCTGGGCATCAAGCAGCTGGGCGGCGATCCGATCGGCGAAGGCGACACCTATCGCAAGGGCCAGCAGGTCACCGTCACCGTGACGGCGATCGAGTCCGGCGGCATCGAGGTGAAGTTCGGCGAGGACGACGCGCCGGTCACCAGCTTCATCCGCAAGTCGGACCTGTCGCGCGACCGCAACGAGCAGCGCCCCGAGCGCTTCTCGGTCGGCGACCGCATCGACGCCATGGTCACCAACGTCGACAAGGCCTCGCGCCGCATTTCAGTGTCGGTCAAGGCGCTGGAGATGAAGGACGAGCAGGAAGCCATCGAGCAGTTCGGCTCGTCGGACTCGGGCGCGTCGCTGGGCGACATCCTGGGCGCGGCGCTGCGCGAGCGCTCCGGCAAGGAGTGATCGAGGGGTCGGTAATGTCGGCTTAACGACGAAAAGCCCCGGTCGAGCTTCGGCCGGGGCTTTTTCGTGCGCTGCGCGAAGGTTAGGGTGGGCTCAGGGCTTCAAGCTGGGCGGGACCACCACGTGATCAAATCGCAACTGATTGAAAAGCTTGCCGCTGAAAACCTCCACCTGACCCACGCGGAGGTGGAGCGGGTGGTGAACATCGTGCTGGGCCGCATGACGGACTCTCTGTCCGAGGGCGGACGGGTCGAGCTGCGCGGCTTCGGCGCCTTCTCAGTGCGGTCGCGCCCGGCGCGCTCGGGCCGCAATCCCCGCACCGGCGAGACGGTGGAGGTGCCGGCCAAGTCGGTGCCCTTCTTCAAGAGCGGCAAGGAGCTGCGCGAGCGGCTGAATGCATCCGGCGACGCCTGAGACCCGCCTGGACTCCCAGGCGCGGATCGTCGCGGCGGACTTCGCGGACGACCAGGTCCGGGAGCTGCTGGCGCTGCACTTCGCCCAGATGCGCGGCCAGTCGCCGGCTGACGCCTGTCATGTGCTCGACATCGCGAGCCTGAAGTCGCCGGACATATCCCTCTTCGCCCTGTGGCGGCACGAGACGCTCCTGGGCGTGGGCGCGCTGAAGGCCCTGCACGACGGGACCGGCGAGATCAAGTCGATGCGAACCCGGCCCGACGCCGTGGGTCGCGGGGTCGGCGGCCGAATTCTGGAGCACATCATCGAGGAGGCCGTCCGTCGGGGCTATCGCCGCCTGAGCCTGGAGACCGGCTCCGGCCCCGCCTTCGAGGCGGCGCTGAAGCTCTACCGACGGCGGGGCTTTGCGGAGGGCGAGCCGTTCGGCGGATACCCGCCGACCGACTTCACCGTCTTTCTGCATCTGGACCTGCCCGCACCTGAGCGCGGGCCATAGATTACGGAGGCCGCATGGGTCTGTTTCAGGAGTTCAAGGAGTTCGCCGCGCGCGGCAACGTCATCGACCTGGCGGTCGGGGTCATCATAGGCGCGGCCTTCGGCAAGATCGTCACGAGCCTGGTCGAGCAGGTGGTGATGCCGCCGATCGGCTTGGTGCTCGGGCGGGTCGATTTCTCGGAGCTGGAATGGGTGCTGGCGCCCGAGAACCCGGCGACCGAAGCGGTGGAGAAGGTCGCGATCCAGTACGGCGCCTTCATCAATACCGTGATCCAGTTCCTGATCGTGGCCTTCGTGGTGTTCCTGCTGGTCAAAGGGATCAATAACCTGCGGCGCAAAGAGGCCGAGAATCCCGCGCCGCCGACCGCGCCGACGCCGACCGAGGCGCTGCTGACCGAAATCCGCGACGAGCTGAAGGCCCGACCGAAGGTCTGATCGCTTCGGCCCGGCGGGGGGCGACGGCGCGGCGGCCCGCCGTCGCCGCCCGCCCCGCCCCGGCGCCGCGCGCCGCCGGCCGGAGGCAGAAGCTGTAGTCGCCGTCAAAGGGCGTTGGCCGCCAAAGTTTGCGCCGGGCATCGGCCGGATCGCGCCAGCGCTCGAAGGCGTGTCCCCAACCGCCCTCGCGCCGCGCCCGCCCGGCCCAGGGCCCAAGCGCCTCCAGCAGGCCGGGGTGGACGACCGACAGACGCAGCTTGGCGGCGCCCTGCGCCCGGCCGATCGCCATCAGGGCGGACATCAGACGCGGAAAGGCGTCGACGGCCTCGCCGTCCAGAGCCTGCAGATCGAGGACTTCGAGCACGGCCGGATCGATCGGCCTCTGCTTGGCCATGAGGGCCATGGCCACGGCCGCCAGCTCGCGATCCCTCCAGACGCCGAGCAGGATCGGACGGCGGGTCAGGTCCGGATCGGCGAGGCGCCAGCGCAGGATCTCTGGGCTCCGGTCAGCGATGAGGTCGCTGCGCGCCTCCGCCGCCCTCCAGAAGCGGGCGTAGGCCCCATCGTCGGACAGATCTTGGATCGCCGAGACGCCCGACGGCAGAACGGGAAGGTCTCCCCGCGCCAGACGGGACGACGCCAGCCACTCACGTCCGTCCGCGAAAAGGGCGGGCGCGGCTTCAGCCGCGATTCGCAACATGCGCGACGCGAGCGCGGCCGCGGGATCGATGCGCCAGGACAGCTTGAGCCGGAACATGGGATCGTCGAGCGGCTGGAAGCCCAGGCGAGGATAGATCGGTGACGACAGGCGGTTCGCGTTCAACGTCGCTGTGAGCGCGGCTTCGGGCTGCGCCAGCAGAGCGCCGACGAGCCCGCGCGCGGCTCCCCTGGCCTTCGGCGAAACGATCAGGGAGAAGCCGTTGTAGAAGGCGGCCGGTCCGGCCTGTCCCTTAATGGACTGCAGGAACGCGCCGAGAAAGGCGTGGGGGCGGCCGTCCGGACCATCGACCACCCATCCGACCGGCGACCGCGCTGTACGTCGCGCCGGATTCTCCTCCAGCCACCGCCAGCCGCCAAGGGATCGCTCTGGCCAGCCGACCGACCGGTGAAGGGCGTTGACCGCCTCGTGATCGGCACGGGTGAAGGGGCGCGGGGTCGCCATGGTCGTCTCATTCCCAGGAGCCGGAAACGGCTGACGGGGGACGCCCACGCATCCCCCGCGCCACAGACAACCAAAGGTTGCTCTACTTCAGGTTAAATCCCGTCAGACGGGGGTGAGGCGTCGAACGGCCGGGGCTCCGGCTCGATCCCTCCGCCGGTTCGAGTACGCGGCGTGCGCCCGCGGCCTTGACCGGCGCCGGGAGCCGCGGCGCGCTGGGGCGTCCAGCGATCGAGCATCCGACCGGCCCACTCGCGGCCGCCCAGACCGAAGGCCAGCGCCGCCGCGACGGCCGCCGAGCCCAGGATCAGTCCGAACGCCAGCGTCACGATCTCGTCGGCGATGCCCATGAAGCTGAGACCCATGGCCGTCGCCAACGCGATGGTGGCCAACCGGACGATCGTCGAAGCGAACCGGTCTGCGCCGTTCGTCGACCGATCGATCAGATTGGCCAGCACGTCCGCCAGGAGCACGCCGACCGTGATGATGATCCCGCCGACCAGCACCTGACCCGCCAGGGTGACCACGCCGGTCAGGATCGTGGCGAAGGCCCCGAATTCGACCAGTCGCGCGGCCTCGATCGCGGTGAACAGGATGATGGCCGCCATGGCGATGAAGCCCACCACCCGCGACGGCGTCAGCGGCGCGGCTGCGACGGCGGGGGCCTCCGCGGAGGCCTGGGCGGCGTAGGCCGCATCCACCCCCGCAGGGGGCTGGGCCGAGGCCGTGGGCCGCATCGAGCTGAGGCCGATCAGGCTCGAGATCGAGCGGTCAAAGCCGGTGGCCGGCAGGATCCGCTCGATGACCTTGGCCACCCACTTGCCGATGAAGACGCCGATCGCGAGCACGATGCCGGCCGCGATGACGCGGGGCAGGGCCTCGAACACGGTCGACAGAACGGCGACGGCCGGCTCGGTGATGACCGATATGTCCAGCTTCTCGAGCGCCGCGATGGTGACGGGGATCAGCACGAGGACGAAAACCAGGGTGCCCACGGCGTCGGACACGCCGGTGGCTCCGGTCGTGCGCGACACGCCCCCCCGGCTCAACCAGCCGTCGGCGTTGGCGGCCTGCAGCGCCGCCGCGGTCACCCGCCGGGCCAGGGTGGCGACGATGAAGCCGACGAAGAAGATCAGGGCCGCGGCGACGATGTCGGGCACCGCACCCGCCACCTGCGTCAGGAGGGCATTCAGCGGCTGGACGGCGCCGCCGAGGTTCAGCACGCCCAGCGCGGCCACCACGCCGAACAGCAGCACGGCCCAATGCGCCACCTCGCCGATACGGGCCCCTACCGTCTGACGGCGCTCCAGACCCTCGTTGTGCCGCTCTGCGCCCGGCAGCTTGTCGACGCCCTTGGCGATGGCCCACTTGACCGCGCGGCCGATGAGCCAGGCCGCGATCAGGATGATGGCCGCGCCCGCTATGCGGGGCAGCCAGACCTGCAACAGGGCTTCCCACCCTATGAACTCATATCCCGGCGACATCGACGCTCCTCCGTTTCAGACCGGCGCCGCGATGGCGGCGCTTCGGCCCGGCAACCGGAGGCGTGGACCGATGTTCCCGTGACGCTCGGTCGCGTTCGACGTCAGGCCAGTCGGTCGGCCTTTTCCAGGACGGGGAAGGCGCGGGCCCAGACGCCGGTGGCGACTAATGCGCCGATGCCGCCGAACACCGCCGCGCCGATGGGGCCGAGGATGCGGACCATCACGCCGGAGTAGGCCTCGCCCAGTTCATTAGAGGCGCCGATGAACAGCATGGACACCGAGCTGACGCGGCCGCGCATCTCGTCCGGCGTGGCGATCTGGATGAGGGTCTGACGGATGTTCACGCTGATCATGTCGGCCGCCC
>JBKBUS010000095.1:0-6155 GCA_046290035.1 Brevundimonas sp. | reverse complement strand
GCCCCGTGAGAGCCAGAGCCGTATTCTGCGCGTCCTGGTCGAGCAGCGCTTCCGCCGCGTCGGCGGCGAACAGGACGTCCAGGTCGACGTGCGGGTCATCTCGTCCACCTCCAGGGACCTCAAGACCGAGATCGCCGAGGGTCGGTTCCGCGAGGATCTGTTCCACCGTCTGAACGTCGTGCCCATTCGCGTGCCGCCCCTGTCGGAACGGCGGGAGGACATCGCCGAGCTCTGCGCCTACTTCGTCGACACCCTGGCCGAGGCGCAGGGGCTGCCTCGCCGCGAGCTTGCGGAAGACGCGGTGGCGGTGCTCCAGGTGCACCCCTGGCCGGGCAACGTGCGGCAGCTGCGCAACAACATCGAACGCCTGCTGATCCTGTCGGGGGGCGACGCGTCCGAACCGATCACCGCCGACATGCTGCCCCAGGAAGTCGCGACCGGCCAGAGCGGCGGCGGGGTGGGCGCGGAACGGGTCATCGCCCTGCCGCTGAGAGAGGCGCGAGAGGTGTTCGAGCGGGAGTATCTGGCCGCCCAGATCATGCGCTTCGGCGGAAACATCTCGCGCACCGCCGCCTTCATCGGCATGGAAAGGTCGGCGCTGCACAGAAAGCTGAAATCGCTGGGCGTGGCCCCGTCGCGGGGCGGCGATGACGACGAGGAGACGACCGACTGATGTCCCGGGTGGCCTATGTGAACGGGGCCTATACGCCCCTGTCGGACGCGTCCGTCAGCGTCGAGGATCGCGGATTCCAGTTCGCTGACGGCGTTTATGAGGTCTGGTCGGTCTTCGACGGACGGCTCGCCGATTACGAAGGCCACATGACGCGCCTGGCGCGCAGTCTGACGGAGTTGCGCATCCCCATCCCCATGACCCGGCAAGCGCTGACCGTGGTGCTGAAGGAGACGATCCGGCGCAACCGCGTGCGGGAGGGCATCGTCTATCTGCAGGTGACGCGCGGCGCGGCGCGGAGAGACCATCCGTTCCCGGCGCCCGGAACCCCGCCCAGCGTCGTGGCGACGTCAAGATCCGTGGACTTCCAGAAGGCCGAGGCCATGGCGAAGAAGGGCGTCGCCGTGCTGACTCAGCCGGACATCCGCTGGGGACGATGCGACATCAAGACGGTCGGCCTGCTGCCGAATGTGCTGGCCAAGCAGGCGGCGCGCGAGGCGGGCGCCTATGAGGCCTGGATGGTGGACGAGATGGGCCTGGTGACGGAAGGCTCGTCCACGAACGCCTGGATCGTCGACAAGAACGGCAAGGTCCGCACGCGCGACACCCAGGCCAACATCCTGCGCGGCGTCACGCGCGCGGCGATCCTGGACCTGCTGGCGCAGGAAGGCCTCGAGCTTGAGGAGCGGCCGTTCACCGTGGAGGAGGCCAAGGAGGCGAAGGAGGCGTTCTTCACCGCCGCGGGCGCCTTCCTCATGCCCACCGTCTCCATCGACGGGGCGAAGATCGGGGACGGCAAGCCGGGGCCGATCGCGACGAAGCTGCGGCGCCTTTACCTTGAAAGGGCGCGGGAAGAGGCCATCTAACCATTGCGGGTCCGGCGACGCGCCGTCTAAGGTCGCGCCTCCGCCGCCGCGCCTCCCCTTGCGGCGACCAACAAAGACAGGATCAACCTGCCATGTCGCAAGACAAGAGACAGAACCTCCAGGACACCTTCCTGAACAGCGTCCGCAAGACAAAGACGCCGCTGACGATCTTTCTGGTCAACGGGGTCAAGCTGCAGGGCATCGTGACCTGGTTCGATAACTTTTGCGTGCTGCTGCGCCGGGATGGCCAGTCACAGCTTGTGTACAAGCACGCCATCTCCACCATCATGCCCGCCCAGCCCGTGCAGCTGTACGAGCCGGACGCCGACGAGAACGATTGACCCAAAAACACATTGATCATGCCGCCCCGGTCCTGAAGGCCGTCGTCATCCACCCCGACGGCCGAGAGCAGGCGTCGCGCCAGGCGACCGAGCGGCTGGAGGAGGCGACGGGGCTGGCCCAGGCGCTGGACCTCGACGTGCGCGCGGCCGAGATCGCCCGCATTCGCCGCGTCGCGCCCGCGACCCTGTTCGGCGCCGGCAAGGTGGACGAACTCGCCGCCCTGATCCGCGCGGCGGAAGCGGACGTCGTCATCATCGACGACGCCCTGACGCCCGTGCAGCAGCGCAATCTGGAGAAGGCCTGGGAGGCCAAGGTGGTCGACCGGACCGGCCTGATCCTCGAGATCTTCGGCCGCCGCGCGCGGACGAAGGAGGGCCGGCTGCAAGTTGAGCTGGCGCGGCTCGACTACGAGCGTTCGCGCCTGGTCCGGACCTGGACCCACTTGGAGCGGCAACGCGGCGGCACCGGCTCGACCGGCGGCCCGGGCGAAACCCAGATCGAGCTGGACCGCCGCCTGATTGCGGATCGGATGGTCCGGCTGAAGGGCGAGCTGGAGGAGGTGCGCCGCACGCGCGCGCTGCATCGCCAGGCGAGGAAGCGCGTGCCTTTCCCGACGGTCGCGCTGGTCGGCTACACCAACGCGGGCAAGTCGACCCTGTTCAACCGGCTGACCGGTGCGGAGGTTCTGGCCAAGAACCTGCTGTTCGCCACGCTGGACACGACCCAGCGCACGATCAAGCTGCCGCAGGGGCGACCGGCGATCATCGCCGACACCGTGGGCTTCATCTCCGACCTGCCCCACGAGCTGGTCGAGAGCTTCCGGGCGACGCTGGAGGAGGTGGGCGAGGCCGACCTGATCCTGCACGTTCGCGACATCGCCTCGCCCGACACCGACGCCCAGGCGAAGGACGTCGAAGCGGTGCTGGAGCAGATTCCCACGCCCGAGGGAAAGACGCGGCGGGTGCTGGAGGTCTGGAACAAGATCGACCTGCTGCCAGCCGAGGACCGCGACGAGGTGCTGGGGCAGGCCATGCGCCACGCCACGCGCCGGACCGCCGTGGCTGTGTCCGCCTGGACCGGCGAGGGGATCGAGACGCTGCGCCAGGCGATCGCCGGGTTGATCGACGACGATCCCGAGACCCGGCTGACCCTGGCCCCCGAACAGGGGGAGGCCCTGGCCTGGCTCTATCAGCACGGAAGGGTGACGTTCCGGGACACCGACCAGGCGGGCCGCACTCACGTCGTGGTGCGGCTGCATCCGGCTGCGCTCGGTCGCTTCGAGCGGCAGTTCCCGAACCTGGCCTAGTCCACCGCGCGCCAGCCCAGCGGCGTCAACTGCTCCAGGGGTCGGAAACGGCCCTTGTAGTCCATCTTCGGCGAAGCCTTCACCCAGTAGCCCAGATAGACGTACGGCAGCCGGACGGCCGCCGCCTGCCGCAGGTGATCCAGGATCGCGAACATGCCCAGGCTTCGGTCGGCGTGCTCGGGGTCGAAGAAGCTGTAGACCATCGACAGACCGTCGTTCAGCAAGTCCGTCAGGGCGACGCCGATCAGCTCGCCGGGCCCGTCGGGGGACGGCAGCCGGTATTCGATCAGGTGGGTGCGGACGGCCGTGTCCTCGACCATCGCGACATAGTCCGGCCAGGTCATCTCGCTCATGCCGCCGCCGGGGTGGCGCGCCTCAAGATAGCGCTTCAGCAGCATGAACTGCTCGGCGGTGGCCTCGGCCTCGACCAGACAGCGCTGCAGGTCGGCGTTGCGCCTCAGCGTCCGACGCTCAGACTTGCTGAAGGCGTAGCGCGCCACCGGCAAACGCACGGACACGCAGGCGTCGCAGGCCTCGCACGCCGGTCGATAGGCGATGTTCTGACTGCGGCGGAACCCTGAGTGGGTCAGCTGGTCGTTGACGCGCGCGCCGTCGCCGAAGGGCAAGTTGGCGAACACCTTCCGCTCGAACTTGCCCTCCAGGTAAGGGCAGGGGGCGCTCGACGTCATGAAGAAGCGCAGCTGACGCGAGGGGATGTGCTGGGTCATGCCCAGGCCCCCGAACGGACGGCGTCTCTGCTGGTCTCGACCATGCTCATGCCGCTGATTTGGGGCGAAAGTCCGAGACCTCGCAAGCCTGGATACGCCAGCGCCGCCATGTTCAGAGGCTTGTGTCGCGCGGCAGCACCTGCGCTTCCCTGAGCAGCACGATGGCGATGCGCCGATTGCCTGCCAGGCTGGGGTCGTCCGGGTAGAGCGGATCCGAGCCCGCCTTGCCCGCCACCTGATAGACGCGGTCCGGATCGACGCCCGCGCCCTGCATGATCTCCCGCGCGGCGTTGGCGCGCTGCGCCGACAGGCTCCAGTCCGCCGGCGCGCTGGCGACGCCGGAGCCCGCCCGGGCGCTGGTATGGCCGCTGATGGACACGCGGTTGGGGAGCTGGTTCACGACCCGGCTGACGGCGCGCAGCAGCACCTGCGCCCGCGCGTTCGGCCGCGCCGAGTTCTCCTCGAACATGGAGCGCCCTTCCTGATCGACCAGCTGGATGCGCAGCCCCTCCGGCGTCTGGTCGATGATCATCTGTTTCGACAGCTCCGCCAGCTCCGGCATGGACTGCATGGCCTGGCGCAGGGACGCCGCCGCGGAGGCGAAGTCGGCGGCCTCCCGCCGGGCGATCTCTTCGCGCAGGGCCTCCTCGCTGGCTGCGGCGAGGTTCGGGCTCTGTCCCACCTCCTCAGGCGCGTTGTCGGGCGCCTCGGGGGCGAGCTCGCTGACGACCGACATCGATCCCTCGGCCTTCGCGCCATCGTCGCCGAGCGCGGTGCCGCCGAGGATGCCGCCCGAACCGCTGGTCGTTTCGGAAACGCTGGCCGGCGCGAAGTACTCCGCGATGCCGCGCTTCTGCTCGGGGTCGGTCGTGTTGATCAGCCACATGAGCAGGAAGAAGGCCATCATCGCGGTCACGAAGTCCGCGTAGGCCACCTTCCAGGCGCCGCCGTGATGGCCGTGTCCGCCGCCCTTCTTGATTTTCTTGATCAGGATCGGACGATCGCTGGCGGACATGCGGGCCTCGGCGGGGGAACTCGCGTTCACCCTCGGCGAACAAGGTTAAGGCGGCGTTTCGCGCCCTTGCGCCGGTCCGCGGGCCCGCCTAGTCCGGAACAGCTCAGGAGACGCCGTGTCCGAAATCGCCGCCAATCCCGTAGACGACGTCAGGGCCTATCGTCAGGCGCTGGGCGCCTTCGCGACCGGGGTCTGCGTCGTCACCGCCGACACGCCTTCAGGGCCGGTGGGCATCACCGTGAACTCCTTCACCTCCGTGTCGCTCGACCCCCGGCTGGTCCTGTGGTGCCTCGACGAGGGGTCGGAGCGGGCTCCGCTGTTCGCGGCGGCCGAGCGCTTCGTCATCCAGGTGCTGGGAGCCGACCAGCGGGATGCGGCGGCGCGGTTCGCCAAGGGGCTGTGGTCGCTGAGCGAGGATGAGGTCCGGCGCGTGGACGAAATGCCGCGCCTTCCGACGTCGCTCGCCTGGTTCGCCTGCGAGGCCGAGCGGCAGGTCCAGGCGGGCGATCACCTGATCATCATCGGCCGGGTCCTCGACTACGACGTGTCCGATGGCACGGCCCTGACCTTTCATCGCGGGCGCTTCGGCGCGACGGAGTCCGTATCATGAAGATCGGCTTCGCCGGGCTGGGCGTCATGGGCGCGCCGATGGCGCGGCATCTTCTGGCGGCGGGGCATGAGGTCGCCGGCTTCAATCGCTCTCCGGCCAAGGCCTCGGCGTGGTCCCAAGCCCACGGGGGCCGGTTCGCCGCGACCGCGGCCGAGGCCGCCGCCGGCGCCGAGCTGTTCATCCTGTGCGTCGGCGACGATGACGACGTACGCCAGGTGACGGTCGAGGCTCTGCCTCACCTCGCCGACGGCGCGGTGATCGTGGATCACACCACGACCTCGGCGACGGTGGCTCGCGAGATGGCGGAGCTGGCCCAGGCGAGCGGCCGGGCGTTTCTGGACGCGCCCGTGTCCGGCGGGCAGGCCGGGGCCAAGACCGGCCAGCTGAGCGTGATGGTCGGCGGCGACGCAGGGACGCTGGAGCGCGCGCGCCCGGCGCTTCAGGCCTATTCCAAGGCCATCCGTCACATGGGGCCCGCCGGCGCGGGCCAGCTCACCAAGATGGTCAACCAGATCGCCATCGCCGGCGTCGTGCAGGGGCTGGCCGAGGCCGTCCACTTCGCCCAGCAGGCGGGCCTCGACACGGACGCGGTCTATGAGGCCGTGTCCAAGGGCGCGG
>JBKBUS010000094.1:0-6160 GCA_046290035.1 Brevundimonas sp. | reverse complement strand
CCAATGGGTCGGAGTTCATCCGCCTGACCGGCGGCGTCATCGGTCCCCTCATGGCCTACGAGGTGCTGACCGCCTTCTTCCTCGAGGCCTCCTTCCTCGGCGTCATGCTGTTCGGCTGGAGCAAGGTCGGCAATCGACTGCACTTCGTCGCCACCGTGCTGGTCGCCGTCGGCACGGCCATCTCGGCCTTCTGGATCCTGGCCGCCAACAGCTGGATGCAGACGCCGGTCGGCTACGAGATCCTGCCTGACGGCCGTTTCGCCGCGACCGACTACTGGCAGGTGATCTTCAACCCCAGCTTCCCGTCGCGGTTCGTGCACATGATGCTGGCGGCCTATCTGACCACGGCGCTGGTGGTCGGCGCGGTGTCGGCCTGGCACCTGCTGAAGGGCCGCAAGGACCCCGGCCGGCCGGGGCTGCCGGAGAGCCGGGTGGCCCTGACCATGGCGGTCGGCCTGATCGCCGTCGCCGCCCCGCTCCAGCTCTGGGCCGGCCACTGGTCGGGCGAGGTGGCGCACGAGCATCAGCCGTCCAAGCTCGCCGCCATCGAGGGCTATTGGGAGACCCGCCCCGACCAGCCGCTGCACCTGTTCGCCATCCCCGACCGCTCGATCCAGGACAATCGGTTCGAGATCTCGATCCCTGGCGTGGGCAACATGATCCAGGGCGTGCCGCGCGACGAGCCGATCACCGGCCTTGACCAGTTCGCGCCCGAGGATCAGCCGCCGCCGGTCATCCCTTTCTTCGGCTTCAGGATCATGGTGGGGCTGGGCCTGCTGATGATCGGCCTGGGACTCTGGGGCGCCTGGCTCGTCTGGCGGCGGCGCCTGTTCGAGAGCCCATGGTTCATGCGCTTCGCCGTAGCCATGGGACCGGCGGGGTTCGTCGCCGTGCTGGCCGGTTGGATGGTCACCGAGGTCGGCCGCCAGCCCTGGGTGGTTTATGGCGTGCTGCGCACGTCCGACGCCGTATCCCCGGTCCTGGCCAGCCAGGTCGCGACGTCGCTCCTGACCTACATCATCGTCTACGCCATCGTCTTCACGGCCGGGGCGCTGTTCATCCTCCGCTTGATGCGGGAAGGCCCCGTCGCCGCCCGGACCGAGCCGGCGCCGCGCCAGGATCGCCCCCCGGGCTGGGCCCTGTCCCACGCCCCCGAGGACACGCCCGGAGATCCGTCATGAGCCTGGACCTTCCCCTGATCTGGGCTGGGATCATCGCCTTCGCGGTGCTGATGTACGTCGTGCTCGACGGCTTCGACCTGGGCATCGGCATCCTGTTCCCCTTCGCGCGCTCCAAGGAGGAGCGGGACGTGATGATGAACACCGTGGCGCCGGTGTGGGACGGCAACGAGACCTGGCTGGTGCTGGGCGGCGGCGGGCTTCTGGCCGCCTTCCCGCTGGCCTATTCCATCCTGATGCCGGCGCTCTATCTCCCGGTGCTGTTGATGCTCGGCGGCCTGATCCTCAGGGGCGTGGCGTTCGAGTTCAGGTTCCGGGCGCGTCAGCGCGGTCGCGCCTTCTGGACCCAGATGTTCTCGGGCGGATCGATCCTGACCACCTTCGCCCAAGGGCTGATCCTGGGCGGCTTCATCCAGGGCGTGACGGTGCGCGACGACCGGTTCGCGGGCGGCCCGTTCGATTGGCTGACGCCCTACACCCTGCTCGTCGCCGCCGGCCTGCTCGCCGGCTACGCCCTCCTGGGCGCCGCCTGGCTGATGCTGAAGACCAAGGACAACCTGCACGGCGACGCCCGGCGCTGGACCGGCTGGTCCGCGCTCGCCACGGCCGTACTGCTCGGCGCCGTCAGCCTGGCGACCCTGTTCGCCCACCCGCGCGTGGCGGAACGCTGGGGATTGAATCTGGGGGCGAGCGCCGGCGTCGACTGGGGCGTGCTGGCGCCGCTGCTCGTCATCCCGGCCATCGGTGCGGCAGGGCTGTTCCTGCTCGCGGACGGCGTCCGCAAGGGCTCGCACAGCCGGCCCTTCATCGGGACCCTGATCGTCTTCCTTTCGGGCTACCTGGGTCTGGCCGTCGGTTTCGCGCCCTATGTCGTGCCGTATGTCGTGGATTTCCGCGTCGCGGCCGCGCCGGACAACGCCCTGGGTCTCATGCTGGCCGGCGCGGCGTTCATCGTGCCCATGATCCTGGCCTACACCGCCTGGGTCTATTGGGTCTTCAGAGGCAAGATCGATGAGGATTCGGGATATCATTGAACCCCGCCCGCCGGCCGACCCCGGAGAGGCGCCCGGCCCGCTGTGGCGACGGCTCGCCTGGTTCGCGGGCCTGTCGCTGGCCGCCGCCGCCGTGACGGCCGTGGTCGCCTACACCCTGCGGGCCTTGCCGTTCATGGGCTGAAGGGCGATGGTCGCCCCATGACCCGCCCCCTGTTCGCCGCCGCCGTTCTGGCCCTGATCCCGGTCCTGGCCTCCGCCCAGACGCCGCCCCCCGGCGCGAGCCGGACCGCGGAGGAACTGACCCGCGACTTGAACAGCGGCCCGCCCTCCACCACTCCGCCGGCCCAGCGTCCGGTCGCGACCCCGCCCCCGGCGACGGCCTCCACGCTCCCCATGCCCGGTCCGACGGCGACGGCGCCGACCCCCCCGCCGGAAGTCGTCACGCTCGTGGGCCGCCCGCCCAACCTCCCGCCGGGGAACGGCCGCCTCCCGCCCGAAGCCGAGACGCCGGCCGTCGAGCCCGTCGAGCCCGCAGCGCCGCGCCCCGCGCCGCTGGACGCGGCCGCCCGCGCCCGTCTGCCCTTCACCTTGACGCTGCCCGCCGGGACCGAGATCGTCGAGACGCCGTCGGGGCCGAGCTTCGACACCTGGGCCGTGCGGCGCGGGGAAACGACCCTGGTGCGCCTCTACGCCGGGCCCGCCTCGCAGTTCCCGATCTACGACGGGGAGATCCGCACCCTGAACGGCCGCTCCACGGTGGTCGTGACCGAGGGCGCGGCGCGGCGAGCGCTGGAGCATCTGTTCGAGCGCGACGGCATGACCCCGCGCGAGATCCACGTCATGGTCTCGACCCTGTCCGGCGGCGATCAGGCGCTGGCCGAAGCCATCGGCCAGTCGGTGGATCCACGCTGAGACGGCCTCGCCTTGCCCTCGTCGCCCCGCTCGTTTAGAGGCGGAGCCCGATTTGGCGCGGCCCTTCCGGCCCCGGCGCCCGCTACCCCGAGCATCCGATGAAGATCAACGGCAACACCATCAAGCCCGGCATGGTCCTGCAGCACGACGGCGGCCTGTGGGTCGTGACCAAGACCAATCACGTCAAGCCCGGCAAGGGCGGCGCCTTCGCCCAGGTCGAGGCCAAGAATCTCGAGACCGGCTCGAAGTTGAACGAGCGCTTCCGCTCGGACGACAAGGTCGAGCGCGTGACCCTGGAGCAGAAGGACTTCTCCTATCTGTTCGACAACGGCGACAGCCTGGTCTTCATGGACGACGCCTCCTACGAGCAGATCGAGCTGCAGAAGGACTGGGTCGGCGAGGACCGTATCCCCTACCTGCAGGACGGCATGAAGGTGGTGATCGAGAGCCACGAGGGCCGCCCCATCGGCCTGTCGCTGCCCGACCAGGTGGTGCTCGAGATCGCCGAGACCGAGCCGACCGTGAAGGGTCAGACCGCCTCTTCGTCCTACAAGCCCGCTACGGCGTCGAACGGCATCCGCATCATGATCCCGCCCTACATGAGCGCGGGCGAGAAGATCGTCGTCGACACCGCCACCGGCGAGTACGTGCGCCGCGCCGACTAACGCTCAGTGAGCCGGGGATGCTAGTGAGCAAGGGGTGAGCCGCGCTCGCCTCTGCTCACCCCTTGCTCACTGGCGCTCTTCACTCGAACTTCTCCGCATCTCCGGGCCGCAGCGCCTTTTCAGGACATGCGGACCAGGAGATCCCCCCATGGCCCTCGCCTCCTCTCTCGTTCAGGTCATCATCGACGCGGTTCGCAAGACCGCGCGGCCGATCATGCGCGACTTCGGCGAGGTGTCGCAGCTGCAGGTGTCGCGTAAGGGCCCCGGCGACTTCGTCACCGCGGCCGACATCAAGGCCGAGCAGACCCTGTTCGAACTGCTGACCAAGGCACGGCCGGGCTACGGCTTCCTGGGCGAGGAGCGAGGTCTGGTCGAGGGCACCGACAAGACCCACACCTGGATCGTCGATCCGATCGACGGCACGACCAACTTCATGCACGCCATGCCGCACTTCGCCATCACCGTGGCGCTGGAGCGGACCCATCCGGACGGCTCGGCCGAGATCGTCGCCGGGGTGACCTACAATCCGATCCTGAACGAGATGTTCTGGGCCGAGAAGGGCAAGGGCTGCTACCTGAATGACAGCCGCATCCGCGTGGCGGGCAGGAAGGACCTGTCCGAAAGCCTGATCGCCACCGGCCTGCCGTTCATCGGCAAGACCGGCCACGCCCAGGCCATCAAGGACCTCCACGCGGTGGGCCAGAGGGTTGCCGGCATCCGCCGCCTGGGCTCGGCGGCGCTGGACTTCGCCTGGGTCGCGGCTGGCCGCTACGACGCCTTCTATGAGCGGAACCTCAAGCCTTGGGACGTGGCGGCGGGCATCCTGTTCGTCACCGAGGCCGGCGGCGTGGTGACCACCATCGACGACGAAGGCCAGCCCCGCTCGGGCGCCTCGATCCTGGCGTCCAACCCCGATCTCCACCCTCAGCTGAAGCGCGTGCTGAACGGCTGATCACGGGGCTTGCCCCGCCGGGCGACGCGGGCTATGTCCGCGCTCCCCGACCGAGATGGATGCGTAGCTCAGCGGGAGAGCACCTCGTTCACACCGAGGGGGTCACAGGTTCAATCCCTGTCGCATCCACCATCCTCCTGCCTGGAACCATCTGCGCCCTGAACGCCTTGTCCTGACCCGTGTCAGGAGGCTGCTCCATGCCCGCGAACTGGCTGATCGAGACGCGCCTGGGCGATCACCCCGAGGCGACGCCGCTGCGACGTCGTCGGGTGTCGGCCGAGGACGAGGCCGAGGCGTTGCGGATCGTGGCCGAGGAGGCTCAGGCCGACGTGGATCGCGCCGCCGCCGACGAGCTCCTTATCGATGGCCAGGAGGAGGTCTTCGCCCGGGCCGAGTTCGACACCCGGCCCGAACACCACGTCAGCGCCGGCGGAGAGGCGCCTGAACCCTCAACGGCTGCGCAGGCCCAGCGCAGCGGCGATCGCTGACCAGGGCGCGTACTTGAAGTTCTGGTTCTGGCTGGGAAGCACGTTGCGCCCGTCCTGAACCACGACGGCCCCCGCCTCGAACCCGGGTCCCAGGTCGGCGCTGGAGACATCCAGCCCGTCGGTCTCCGAGGCCCCGTCGATGCCCCGGCCGGGGTTCGCCGCGACGGCGAACGAGCCGAGGTACCGGTTCGGCGCGCGGCGCTCGAAAACCGCATAGCTGTCGTTGCCCTGGCTGGAGGCGACCAGATAGCCGTCGCCGTTCCCGAGGTCGTAGATCGCCACGCCTTCGATGTCGTCCTTCAGCGCCGGATTGTCCGCCACACGCGCCAAGGCGGTCATCTCCGCTCCGCCGTCGGGCTCGGCCGACAGACGCCACAGCCCCACGTCCTCCTCGCCGACGTAGATCACCCCGTGCACGTCGTCGGCCACGCAGCCCTCGGCCTGGGTGGCGAAGGCGAAGTCGCGAACCACGTCCGCCCGGACGCGACCGCCTCGCTCGGTCAGCCGCCACTGGCGCATCTCGCCGTTGGAATCATTGATGAACACATAGGTCGCGCCGTCACGAGGCGAGCGGTACAGGCACAGGCCGTAGGGATCGCCCTGCCCGGTCGCCTGGGGCCCGTCGGCGACGTCGACCAGGCGCCGCGCCTCGACGTCCAGCTGATAAAGGCCGATCGTCTGGTCTGTCCGGTTGCTGGCCGCGACCAGCACGATCTCCTCGCCGCCCAGGCGGAATCCCGCGCGCAAATCCACATTGTTGACGTTGCCGACCGGCAGGTACTGCAGCTCGCGCCCGGCCATGTCGTAGAGGCCAAGGCCTCCCTTCTTGTCGGTGCCGACCACCAGGCTGGCCGCCGGGTCGGCGGGATCAGCCCAGATCGCCGGGTCGTCCGCCGCGTCGCCGAAGCTGGGCATGGACGGGGGCTCGACCCTCGCCACCCCAACCGCGAACTCCCGCACCGGCGCGACC
>JBKBUS010000093.1:0-6255 GCA_046290035.1 Brevundimonas sp. | reverse complement strand
CCCATCCGCGTCGGCGTCGGCGGCTGGACCTATGAGCCGTGGCGGGGCGTCTTCTATCCGGACAAGCTGAGCCAGAAGAAGGAGCTGGAGTTCGCCAGCCGGGCGCTCACCTCCATCGAGATCAACGGCACCTACTACTCGACCTTCAAGCCCGACAGCTGGATGAAGTGGCGCGACGAGACGCCGGACGGCTTCGTCTTCTCGGTCAAGGCCAGCCGCTACTGCACCAACCGCAAGGTGCTGGCCGACATGAGCGAGTCGATGGACCGGTTCCTGGGCCAGGGCCTGACCGCGCTGGGCGACAAGCTGGGGCCGATCAACTGGCAGTTCATGGGCACGAAGAAATTCGACGCCGAGGACTTCGAGGGATTCCTCAAGCTCCTGCCCGCCGAGCGCGACGGGGTGCGCCTGCGTCATGCGCTGGAGGTGCGCCACCCCAGCTTCGACACCCCCGCCTTCTTCGACCTGGCGGCGAAGTACGACGCGGCGATCGTCTACGCCGAGGACGACGAGGCGCCCGAGTGGCCCCGTATCGACCAGCCGACCGCCGACTTCACCTACGCCCGGCTGATGTCCAGCCGGGAGGAGGAGCCGACCGGCATGACCTCGGGCGAACTGGACGCGGTCGCGGACCGCGCGCGAGCCTGGGCGAAACGCGGCGAAGTCTTCGCCTACTTCATCGCCGGCGCGAAGGTGCGCAATCCGGCGGCGGCGCAGGCCCTGATCGAACGGCTGACGTAGTTGCGACGGCGGGCCGGCGACCTATGTGCAGCCGAGCCGTTCCGCCCCCCTGAAAGGACCTCCCATGCCGATCGCCACGCGCGCCTTCGCCGCCGTCGCCGCCGACAAGCCGCTTGAGCCCTACCGCTTCGACCGGCGCGACCCCGGCCCGGACGACGTGGCCATCGAGATCAAGTTCTGCGGCGTCTGCCACTCGGACCTGCACGTCGCCAAGAACGACCTGGGCGGGACCCGCTACCCGATCGTGCCGGGCCACGAGATCGCGGGCGTGGTTACGGCGGTCGGCGACAACGTCACCCGCTTCAAGGTGGGCGACCGGGTGGGCGTGGGCTGCATGGTCGACAGCTGCCGTGTCTGCGAACCCTGCCGCGCCGGCGAGGAGCAATACTGCGTCCCCGGAATGACCCAGACCTACGGCTCGGCCGATCCGAAGGGCGGGCCGGTCGGCCAGACCATCACCCAGGGCGGCTATTCCGACCGGATCACGGTCGACCAGAACTACGTCCTGCGCATCCCCGACGCCCTGCCGCTCGACGCCGCCGCGCCCCTGCTCTGCGCGGGCATCACCACCTATTCGCCGCTGAGGCACTGGAACGTCGGTCCGGGCTCCAAGGTGGCGGTGGTGGGGCTGGGGGGCCTCGGGCACATGGCGGTCAAGCTGGCCGTAGCGATGGGGGCCGAGGTGACGGTGCTGTCCACCTCGGACCGCAAGAAGGCGGACGCAGAGCGGATGGGCGCGAAGCACTTCCTGATCAACTCCGATACCCAGGCGATGAAGGCGGCGGGCGAGACCTTCGACCTGATCATCAACACCGTCTCGGCCACCCACGAGATCGCGGGCCATCTGCAGCTGCTGGCCAAGGACGGCGCGATGGTCATGCTGGGCCTCACGACCGAGGGCCTTCCGGTGTTCGCCATGCCGCTGCTCTGGCGGCGCCGCTCGGTGGCCGGGTCGCTGATCGGCGGCATCCGCGAGACCCAGGAGATGCTCGACTTCTGCGCCGCGCACGGCATCGCCTGCGACATCGAGGTGATCGCGCCCGACCAGATCAACGAGGCCTACGCCCGGATGGAGAAGTCGGACGTTCGCTACCGCTTCGTCATCGACATGGCGCGCATGGCGGCCTGACCGGCGGCTGTCGTCAACACTTGGCAAAATGACAATGTCGCTTGACAGCGCGTCTGGCGACAAGTAAAGCACCCTTGTCACAACGACGAGGATGTCTTCATGTCGAGCCGATCGCCCAACTGGGGCAGCTTTGCAGGGGTCATGGGCATATGCCTGGCGGCCGGCGCGGTCGCGGGCGGGGTGTCGGCCTATCTGGACGACGTCGACGGTCTGACGGGCCTCCTGGGCACCATGGCGGTCGTCGCCGCCGCTCTGGCGGTCGGATTCTACGTCTGCATGGGATGGTGGCGACGCCTGGATGAGGCGGCCCGCGAGGCCCACAAGTGGGCCTGGTTCTGGGGCGGCTCCGGCGGCATGTCGTCGGGCCTCATCATCCTGATCGCGGTTCAGTTCCGCAGCGATCCGGCGGCGTTGGGCCCGCTGTCCGACATGCCCGCGACCGAAGCGCTGTACAACGGCGCGATGTTCATGGTGCTGAGCCAGGCGGTCGGATACGCGATCGCCTGGGCCGTCTGGTGGCTGAGGCATCGGTGATCCCATGAACAACCGTCTGAAAGTCCTGCGCGCCGAGCGCAGCTGGAGCCAGGCCGAACTGGCCGAGCGGCTGGGGGTGTCCCGCCAGACCGTCAACGCCCTCGAGACCGGCCGCTACGACCCGTCCCTTCCCCTCGCCTTCAAGATCGCGCGCGTCTTCGGACAACCGATCGAGAGCATCTTCATCGATCAGGAGAGCTGAACATGATCGCTGACGACGAAAGACCCGTCCCCTTGGCGCGCAAGATCGCCGTCGGCCTCGGACTGGCCGTGATCGGCGCCCTCGTCGGCGCGGGCGTGGCCCGGTACACCTTCCTCGGCGAGACTAATGCGCCAGACACGGTGGCCGGCCTCGTCGCGGTCGCGCTCCTGGGCATGGCGGTGATCAGCGTCTTCGTGATGCTCAGCCGACCGGCCTCGGTTCCGAAGGGCTGCGGCGTGCTGCAGGTGACAGTCACCGCCCTGGCGGGGATCATGCTTCTGGCGCCGATCGCCCCGCTGGGCCTGTCGCCCGAGGTGACCTTCGCCGGCATCGCCGTGCTCCTCGCCATCCAGACCGCCGCCAACCTCCTCCTATGGCGTCGCGCGGACGAGCTTCTGCGCCGCATCACCGTGGAGGCCGGGGCCCTCACCTTCTGGCTCGCTCAGGGGGTGCTGTTCCTCTACGCCGCCGCCGAACGGCTCGGGCTCGCCCCCGAGGTCACGGCCTGGAGCCTGATCGGCATCATGATGGCCCTCTACATCCTCGCCTCCTCGATCGTCGCGACCCGCCGCGGTCTCGGCTGACCCCCTCTTCCCCGAAAGGAGATCTCACGATGACCCTGACCACCCTTCTCAAGTCCGCCGCCCGCAACGTGGTGGGCGTGGCCGCCGGCCTGGCGCTCACCTTCGCCATCGTCGACGGCGCAACCGCCCAGACGGCCGCCCCGGCCGTGACCCCGGCGACCGGAGACGGCCCGGCGCTCTGGCTGATCCAGGACGACGACTCCCGCATCTGGCTGTTCGGCACCGTGCACGTCCTGCGTCCGAACACGCCCTGGGGGTCCGCCAAGGTCGACCAGGCGCTCGCCGAAGCCGACAAGCTGGTGCTCGAGATCACCAATCCGGACGACCAGGCCGCCGCCGCGCCGATCATCCAACAGTACGGCGTGTCGCCGCAGACGCCGCTGTCCAGTCTGCTGACGGCGGAGGAACTGGCGGAACTCGACACGGCGGCCAGGTCCCTGGGCGCCAGCGCCGCCCAGCTGGATCCCCTGCGGCCGTGGCTGGCCGGCCTGACCCTCTCGGTCGCTCCGATCGTCGCCGCAGGGTATGACCCGCAATCCGGCGTCGACCTGGTGCTGCGCGCGCGCGCCCAGGCGGACGGCAAGCCCGTCGAGGGCCTGGAGACGCTCGAAGGGCAGATCCGCATGCTGGCGGGCCTGTCCGAGGAGACGCAGCTCGCCTTCCTGCGGTCCGCCATCCGCGACTACAAGGAGGCGACCACGGTGCTCGACGGGCTGGTCAGCGCCTGGGCCGGCGGCGATGTCGAGGGCGTCGAGGCCATCGGGGTCGCGCGGATGCAGCAGGAATCCGAGGAGCTCTACGACGCCCTGCTGACCGACCGGAACCGCAACTGGGCCGACCAGATCCAGTCCATGCTGGCCGGCTCGGGCGACGTCTTCATCGCGGTGGGCGCGGCTCACCTCGCCGGTGACGACAGCGTGCAGGAAATCCTCGAGGACCGCGGGGTCCAGGCGGTGCGTCAATGACGGAGACGCGGTGCGAGGCGCGCCGCGGCGGGCGTCACCGGCCCGTGATCATCGGCGCGGTGGCCGGACTCCTGCTGGTCTACGGGCTGGTGGTGCTTCAGGCCTTGCAGGCCGGCGACCGGACCGACGCGCTGATCTGGTTCGCGGCGGGCGCCTGCATCGTCATCGCGACGGGCGCCCCCCTCTGGACGTCCGAAAAGCCGAAGCGTTGAGAGACCTCTCGGCGGAGGAAAGGCCCGGCCGCATGGCCGGGCCTTTTCGCGTCAGGCGCCGCTGCCGGGCTCGGCCATGTTGCGGTGCTGCTCGGCGAGTGCGGACTGCGGCGTGACGGCCGCGGCCGCGGCCTGGAGCTTGTTCTTGATCCCCGCGACCACGTCCCCGTCGCCGCGCTTCATGGCCTCATAGCCGATGCGGGCCACGGTCGCGGCGTCCATCTTCTTGTCCGCGCCCACCTTGGTGTCGAGCATGTCCGCGCGCGCGAAGAACTCTGTGTCGGTGGCGCCGGGCATCAGGCAGGTGACCGAGACGCCGGTGTCCTTCAGCTCGTTCCTGAGCGCGAAGGAGAAGCTGTCTATGAAGGCCTTGGTGCCGCCATAGACCGCCTGAAAGGCGTTCGGCATGAGCCCCGCGATCGAGCCGGTGATCAGCACCTGCCCTCGGCCGCGATCCCGCATCCGGGCCACCAGAACGTGCAGCAGCTTCAGCGTGCCCATCACATTGGTGTTCACCACGTGGGTGATGTCCTCGAAGGACTGATCCAGGAAGGCGTGACCCAGGCCGTGGCCCGCATTGGCCGCCAGCACGTCCACCGGGCGCTCGCCGATGAGGTCGATCAGCGCCTGAACGCCTTCCGGCGTCGCCAGGTCGGCCTGAACCGACTCGACCGACGCGCCGCCGTTGGACAGGGCCTGCTGAACCTCCACAAGTTCCGGACGATCCGCCGCGAGGATCAGGTCGAAGCCATCGTCGGCGAGCAGCTTCGCAAGCTCCGCCCCGATGCCGGAAGAGGCGCCGGTGACGACGGCGAGGGGACGAAGGTCGGTCATGGGGGCTCCTGTCAGACGCTCTCCGACAACCGGCCGTCAGCGTCCCGGTTCCGCTCAGACCACCTCGTTCAGCAGGGCCTGGCGATAGGCCTCGACCCACAGGTTCCGGAATCGACGGCTGCGCTCGGCGTGGTAGATGTGCGCCAGTTCGGCGTACGACCGGTCGAAGTCGTCGTTGACGAAGACGTAGTCGAACTCGTCCGCATGCTCGATCTCGCCCTTGGCGTTCGTCACCCGCCGCTCGATGACGTCCATGGAGTCCTGTGAGCGCGTGACCAGCCGACGCTTAAGCTCCTCAAGGCTGGGCGGCAGGATGAAGACCCGCACGGCGTCCTCGGGGCATTTCCTCGCCACCTCGCGCGCGCCCTGCCAGTCGATGTCGAACAGCACGTCGCGGCCTTCGGCCAGGGCGCGGTCGATCGGGGCCCGAGGCGAGCCGTAGAGGTTGCCGTGGACGTCGGCCCACTCCAGGAACGCATCCTCGTCGATCAGTCGCTGAAAGGCCTCGCGATCGACGAAGTGATAGTCGCGACCGTCCACCTCGCCCGGACGGATGCCGCGGGTGGTCATGGAGATCGACAGCTCCAGCCCGCCGTGATCCGCCATCAGCCGGCGGCACAGCGAGGTCTTCCCCGCGCCTGACGGGCTGGCGACGATCAGCAGGACGCCCCGGCGGGGGCTGCGGTCATTGGACATGAGACGCGGACTCTTCGGAACTCAGGGCTGGGTCTGGGCCGGGCGCAGCGCGCCTGAGCCCTCGGGTTGGAGCGTGATCACCGCCTCGCCCTCGGCGACGGCCTCGGCCTCGGGGCTCATGGGGGCGATCTCCGGCGGCAACTCGCCGGCGGGGGTCTCGCCCCGCTCGATCGCTCGCCAGCGGGCGACGTTCCTGAGGTGCTCGTCGTAAGTACGGGCGAAGGCGTGGCCGCCCGAGCCGTCGGCGACGAAGAACAGCTCGTCGGTCTGCGGCGGGTTCAGCACCGCGCGCAGGGCGTCCCGTCCCGGATTGGCGATCGGCGTCGGCGGCAGCCCGTCGATCAGATAGGTGTTCCAG
>JBKBUS010000092.1:0-6260 GCA_046290035.1 Brevundimonas sp. | reverse complement strand
GGGAGCCGTTCGCCGACAGCTTCAAGGCGACGGGCACGGATCTCGCCCGCTTCCTCTTCCCCTATGGCCTGATCGCCAATCCGGGGCTGCGCAAGGCCGATCTTTTCGCCGATCTCAGGGCGCGGTGGTCCGGCTTTTCCTCGCCCCAGGAGATCATCACCGATCTGGAGCGCTTCCGCGGAACCTATGTGGCCCTGGAGGCGGGGCTTGCGGATCCGAAACTGCCGGCGGCCATCAATCGTGGCCTGCGCCGTCTCTTCGAGGTTGGCCGGCCGTCGTCGACCTATGCCTTCATTCTCCGGCTGGTCGAAGGGTGGAGGGAAGGTGAGATCTCGGAGCTCGTCGTCATCGACATTCTGGATCGCCTGGAGTCCTTCCTGTTCCGCCGCGCCGTTATGGGGATCGAACCCACCGGGCTGCATGCGGTGTTCAAGGGACTGTGGCAGGAGCTGGTCGATGGCGAGGGGCCTTCCGGCGTGACGGGGGCCACGTTCCAGGCGGCGATCGCGGGCAAGCCGACGATCCTCTGGCCTTCGGACGCCCAGTTCGCCGAGGCGATCCGCACGGGGAACCTCTACAACCGCAAGATCCGGAACTACGCCCTGCGGGAGCATGAGACGTCGCTTTCGGCCGAGACCGCGTCTGACGTGTTCCAGGTCGAACATGTGGCGCCGCAAAGCCCGACGGACGCCTGGAGGGAGAAGATGGGCGAGCCCTACGACCGCCTGATCCACACCTGGGGCAACCTGGTGCCGATCAGCGACAAAATGAACCCGTCCGTGGGCCAGAAGAGCTTCGCGGCCAAGAAGGCGGAGTACGCCAGATCCCGGTACGCCAACGCCCGTCAGATCGCCGAGACCTGTGAAGACTGGTCGGCCGCCACGCTGGAGGCGCGCAATGCGCAGATCGCGGAGTGGGCCCGGACGCGCTGGCCGCACTGAAGGAAAGCGGCTCACCCAGGGCGGTGAGGTGACGGAGGTCGCAAGCGTTATCAGGGGAGCGGTGGTCCCCTTGGCTAAGCCTGAAGACAGGACTGCAGTGAAAAGGATGCAATCTGGTCCTTCGTGAGCGCGGATCTATGGCTTCTTCTTGCGTGCCTTGAACAGGTTCACACTGATCCGCGAAGTCTGGACGATCAGTGCGACGGCGATCGTCCAAAGCAGGATCTCGCTGACGACGAACGCAGCGGCGACGTCGTTCAGGCGAGCTGGTGATGGGCAACCGCAGGCGATCGCGTCCTGCATAAGCTTCAGCGTACGGGGCGCGAAGATGAGCGCGGCGACGACCGCGCCGATGGTGAGGGGGATAGCCTGACCGAAGAGGGTTGCGCGGATCGGTCTGCGCTGTTCCGGTCGATTGCCTTCGGACTCTGAAAACTCGAACTCAGCGGCGAAGGTCAGCTTCGGCCACCAGGCCCCGAAAATGAGGGCGATCATCGCCAGGAGCAGGCTCGCGGCGGACAGGGCGTCGGTCATGGGGGTCATCGTTCTGCGACCGGCGTGGCGCCGAAGTCGGCGCACAGCTTCAGGTAGCTGGCGCGCTTGAGTGTCCACGTGGAAGCGTCCGTCGTGCGGATAAGCGGAACTTCACCCGGATGGAACTGCTCCAGCCTCGCTTTGAGGACGTCAACGACCTGTGCGGAGCGGATGGTGAGAAGGAAAGAGCCAGACTTGAACCTGGCCCCCTCCAGCACGGTTTTGACCGTGGCTCTGAGAGCAGACGCGAGTTCGAAGCGATACTTCGAGAGCGTGTTCCTGATGAGGGTGCGGCTCTGACTCGGCGTTGTCTGGAAGAGGCTCGAGACCTGCGCCTCGGTTGGCACCTCATTGTTCAGAGCGTGCCGGATCAGCAGATGCAGGCAATGTTCAAGGATGTCGGTTCCCCGGTTGAGCGCTCGACGTCCGACATACTGCTCGAGATACTCCGCGAACGCCGCCTTCGCATGGCCCTGCAGCCCAGCAGCCAGGTTTTCCCCGGGGATGCTGGTGGCATCGACCAGTCGATCGAGGTCGGCGTCGTCGACTTCAAGATCCAGGTTGAACCTCATCGCTGTCCTCTCTCTCCATCGGAGCGGGGGCCGCTCAAAGCGGAAGGTGTTCCATCAGGATGCCATAGTAGTCGGAAGCCTGAGTGTAGTGAGTGACGGAGGGGTAGGCGCACCAGGAAACAAGACCCGAAGGCGGCTTCGCCTGAAGGCCCACGGGGCTCCACCACTGCCAGGGATTGCTGCGGGGCGGCCCCCTGAACGTCATCTCACGCCGAATGCCCAGAAGCTCCTTCAGCAGCGATTTGCCGTAAGGCCGGTGCTTGGCCTCCACCCCGATGAGGATGTCGTCGGGCGTCGGCCGACCCGTCACGCCAGGCGACAGCAGGACAAGATCGAGCTCGTGCGCTCGGGCATAGGTCGGGCCTGAGAACATCGGTCGTCCGCTGCGAACGTAACTCAGAGCCCAGAACTCGACGTTGCTCCAGAGTTCGGCAAGCACTGCGCCTCCAGCGTTCTGGACCTCCACGCAGGCATCCGCATTCCGGTCGATCGGACCCCCTTTCGACCGGAGCATGACGTCGGAGCCTGACGACAGCACGAACCGAAGGTACGGTTGTCGGGCGCTCAGCTTGTCGATCAGCTGGAGCAGGCATCGCAGCTCATACACCCGGTCCACATGCCTCATGCGGCCGAGGGCGGCGCCTGCGCCGGGGCCGAATGCGCTGCGGAAGGCCGCTTCGATGGCCTCCTTCTGCTCGTCGGTCGAAAGGGTACGAGTCATGCGTAAACGGCTGGCCGCCGGGGCTCGGGATCTTCCGGCGCGAACAGCTTCTCATTCAGGTCCGTGAAAGTCTGAATCAGACCTTCATGCGCGTAACGATCGCTGAGGACCTCATACTCCCCCGCCTCTGATCGGACGATCACCCTGGTGACGGGCAATCCATCGCGGGTTCGAACTCTATCGCCCAGCTCCGTAAGCAGGCGCCTGAGGGTCTCTCCCTCCAGGCATGCCAGCATCCTGACGAACGCTCTGGCATAGCGCTCGAAGCGAGCGCTGACGTCGTCGTCCCGTGTGAAGGCGCCAACCGCATCCTCCGGCTTCCAGCTCGCCTCGTCGTCAGGCACGTCGTTGGCGAAGGCGGCCTCATCCCAGCTGCCAAAGCCAGCGCGGATGACCTCGTACCGATAGGCATCGAAAAGCTCCTGCCAGTCTGCCGGTGTGTCAGCCAATACCCGCCTCCCCCAGAGCTGCGCCCTGCCGCCTGTATTCGAGCAGCTGGTGACGGGCGTCAACCCGAAGTTGAGGGAGATGGATCAACCTAGGGTGCCTGGCGTCTGCGGAACTGGACGCGACGCGTGCAGACGGATCGGAGGCGGTATATCTCGGCCCCAGCCCCCATCGCTGAACCGAGATGATGACGACCGCGCCGGAAGACAGAACCCTGGCCCGTATCCCTCAGATCGACGATCCAGCAGCGTTGCGAAATCTGATCGCCAACGCACGCGGAAAGTCCGATCGGATCGTCAGGACGGCGCTTCGCCGCCTGGTGTCCCTGTCGACGGATCGTCGCCCGGGCACCGTCGAATACGACTGCTGGAGCATGATCCACACGATCGAGGAGCTTCGACGCATGGAAGGACGCGTGTGGCGCATGAATCGGCTCCGGCCGAAGATCGCGGCCGAAGGCGAAGTTCGGGCGCTCGCATTCTGCGCGGAAGCCGAGACGGATGGTTTTCACGAAATCCTGGCCTATGGCCTGCCTGAGCTCACCGCCGAGGCCATCGTCCTCAGGCACCCGAGCATCTTTCCAGGCGATCTGAGAGAGGTCGCCCGCCAGCGACTGCAGAACGCCGGCGTAGTCGTGTCTGAGGATGGGCGAACGGTAAGCTTCGGTGAGGAGCGACCGATCTGAGCGGTCCGCTGCGCGCCAGGAGCGGTCATTCGATGACCGTCGGAAACCCGACATTCAGACGGCTGCCAGGGTCTACTCTCCGGCCTGCCGCCACAGGCTGCTTTCGACCCAAAGCGGACGTTAGTCTTGCACCAAGGTCACGCTGGCGCCTATAAGACCCGTCATGATGAACATCTCCAATATCGCGACGGTTTTCTTCCTGGATTGAACCGACAGCGCGCGTGCCGCGCCGTTCGCTTCGCCCCGAAAACCGAATGTGCGTCGAGCCAGGCAGGCTGCGGCGCCAAAGCGATATGAGATTTCCTATGACCAACAACGACGATGACGCCTGCGTTCTGAGCAGCGCCGATATCAAGCACTTCATTGATCAGGGGTTCGTCCGACTGGACGGGGCCTTCCCCCCCACCACCGCCGACGCGGCTCGCGCGATCCTTTGGCGAGAAACCGGGTGCGATCCCGATGATCCCGCCACCTGGATCCATCCGGTAGTCCGGTTAGGCATGTATAGCGACAAGCCCTTCATCGAGGCGGCCAACACCCCGCGTTTGCATCAGGCGTTCGATCAGCTGGTTGGCGAGGGACGTTGGCTCCCCTGTGGAGCGATGGGTACGTTTCCCGTCCGGTTTCCATCGCAGGAAGACACAGGGGACACCGGATGGCATGTCGATGTGAGCTTCGGCTGGGACGATCCGGACTTCATGAACTGGCGCGCGAACGTTTCCTCGAAGGGACGGGCGCTTCTGATGCTGTTCCTGTTTTCGGACGTCGGCCCGGACGATGCCCCGACGCGGCTCTTGCCCGGATCACATAGGGACATTGCGCGAAGTCTGGCGGACGCTGGAGACGGTGGGCTGACGCTTCGGGAACTCGTCAAGGTCATCGAAGAGCTTCCACCGCGATCTGAGGTGTCGGCGACAGGGCCGGCAGGGACGGTCTACTTGTGCCATCCCTTCCTCGTTCACGCGGCGCAGACGCATCGTGGAACGACCCCACGCTTCATGGCTCAGCCGCCCCTTCTGCCCAAAACCGAGCACCAGCTTCAGCGAAGCGACGGGGCTTACTCTGCGGTCGAGCGAGCGACTCGGTCGGCCCTGGGCGCGTCCGACTGAATAGGGGATGGGATCGGCGGCGCAGTCGCCGATCCCGCTTTCGTTCGTAGCGCCGAGCCCACGGTCTGCTTTCCACCCGTAGCTGACCTCGAGGGTCGCGTCGGAGCCTGCGTCAGCAGAGCGCCAACAGCGGACGTTGGGTTCGGGCCGGTAAGTGGACGTTCACTGGCCGCGCCCTGACAAATCTGGCAGCAACCGCACGACGCCCCGCAAGGCTCACTGGAACCCTACGGGGAACCGGGTACTCTCCTGCCCGTAGAAGCCTACCTTAACCATTTCTGGACTAGCCCCTCAGCATGGCCTCGGCCCAGCAACTCATCGGGCTCATCAAGAGTCACGCGGAAGGCGATGAAGCTCGCTTCTTCGACCTCGCGATGCAGCTTGCCGCGGCCGAAGACCAGAAGGGGCATGGGCGCTTGGCGGAGCAACTGCGCCTGTGGGCAGAGGCAGGCGTCTCTCCGCAGGCCGCCCCCACCTCCCGGCCGACCCCATTGGCGGCGCCGAGAGGCGATCTCGCCGACCTGATCGCAGCGAGTTACCCGGCCACGCGCCTCAACGAACTCGTGCTGCCTGAAACCGCCCGGGCAGAATTGGCTCATATCGTCGTTGAAACCCGCCAGCGCAGCCGGCTAGAGGAACGTGGCCTGCACCCGCGGCGGCGCATTTTGCTTACTGGGCCGCCGGGGACGGGAAAGACCATGACGGCGGCGGCCCTCGCCGGCGAGCTCAAGTTCCCGATGTTCACCATATTGCTGCACGGGCTCATCACGAAGTACTTCGGGGAGACGGCGACCAAGTTGCGCGCCGTGTTCGATGCGATCCGCACCACTCGCGGGGTCTATCTGTTCGATGAAATCGATGCGTTGGCCGGGGACCGGGCCCGCGGCAACGATGTGGGCGAAGCCCGACGGGTGCTGAATTCCTTCCTCCAGTTCCTGGAGGAGGACCCGGGGCCATCGCTGATCGTGGCGACCACCAACCTCCCCGAGCTCTTGGACGCTGCGATCCTTCGCCGTTTCGATTTGGTGCTAAGATACGAACTGCCATCTGCCGACGCCGTGGTCGACACGGTGCGCCGTCGCCTCCACAGCTTTGCTGTCGGCGGGGTTGATTGGAATCAGGTTGCGACCGAAGGTGTTGGCTTCTCGCCAGCAGATTTGATCCGCGCCACGGAAGACGCGGCAAGGCGAGTCGTTCTCGCTGGGGCCGATGAACTTCACACCCATGATCGTCTCGAGGCGGTCGGGCGGC